>JBGXXV010000058.1:0-35579 GCA_041814825.1 Bacteroidota bacterium
AAAGTATGTCGGGGTCCGGGGCAGACAGCCCCAATGAAATGATAAAACATTCCGATAGCCTCACGTCTTTTCTAATGCGGAATACGGAGGAAACCTCATAATAACCCGATAAACAAATGTACAAGATAAGCCCCTTTCACAACAAAAGCATATATCCGGTTGCTTATTAAGATATTACAGATTGATGTCGGTTGTTTATCGTACAGCAATAATAATATTTAATAGATGGGAAGTTCTTTGTCCGTGAGGGCAAAGACTTTTTTTGTTGCTATGTAAAGGCAATCTGATAGAGTCTTGAAAAAAAAGATGAATTTCATTCGAGTAATTTCAAACACATAATTCATCACTCAAAATTTTTGCCTATCTTTGCAAAAACAAAATAAAATTAGTAGATATGATTAATGCAAATACTTTTATCGAAAGGCGTAATGCTTTGAGAAATCTAATGAAAAACAGCGGTGGCATCATCGTATTTCCTGCCAATAATGAGGCGTCGATGAACTATCCTTCAAATGTTTATCGCTATCGCCAAGACAGTTCTTTTCGTTACTTTTTTTCCAAGTGTAGAGATGGCGTTTTTGGTGTGCTGGATATTGACGGTGGAGCGGATATTCTATTCGGCAACGACTTTACTATCGACGATATTATCTGGATGGGCGACCAACCCACTATTGCCGCACTCGGCAAAGAAAGCGGTATTGCCGATACTCGTACGGTAGCCGATTTCGAGAGTTTTGTAGCTATGGCACTAAAACAGGGTCGCCGTGTACACTATCTGCCACAGTATCGCCACGATATGATTATTACTCTTGCCTCGTTGCTTGGCAAATCGGTAGAGAAGGTTAATGCCGAGACATCGACGGAGCTTACAAAGGCGGTCGTAGAGCTTCGTTTGATTAAATCAGCCGACGAAATAGCCGAGCTCGATAAGGTTTGCGATGTCGGTGTGATGATGCATCAGACCGTTATGAAGAATACCAAAGCAGGTGTTACTGAACAGTATTTGGCCGGGCTTGCCGAAGGTATTTCGCTCTCTTATGGTACGGGCAATTCGTTCCCTATTATTTTATCGCAAGACGGACAGACGTTGCACAATCCTTTCCACCACGGTACATTGACCGAAGGCAGAATATTGCTTGTGGATATGGGTGCCGAATCGGAGAGTGGCTACTGTTCGGACTACACGCGTGCCTTACCCGTTTCGGGCAGATTTACCCAAAAGCAGAAAGAGATTTACGAAATAGTACTCAAAGCCAATGTCGATAGCATCGCTATGGCAAAACCGAATATCAAATGGCAAGATGTACATTACTTTGCTTGTCGCACTCTGGCAGAGGGATTGATTTCGGTCGGTTTGATGAAAGGTAATGCCGAAGATGCGGTACGTGTGGGAGCTACATCGCTCTTTATGCCACACGGATTGGGACACGCTCTCGGTATGGATGTTCACGATATGGAAGGATTGGGCGAAAATTATGTAGGCTACGACGATATAGTGCAACGTAGTACCATTTTCGGACACCGCTCGCTTCGGTTCGGCAAACATACACAAGTGGGCAACGTGCTTACAGTTGAGCCGGGTATATATTTTATACCTAATCTCATCGAACAATGGAAAGCAGAGGGTAAACATAAGGATTTTATCAACTACGACAAACTTGCCGATTATTACAACTTTGGCGGTATCCGTATCGAAGACGATATAGTGATAACCGACGGAGGATGTCGTGTGCTTGGCAAACCGCTTCAAAAAGGTGTTGCAGAGCTTGAAAGTTTTATGAATTAGGCATTTTATGCATATTAAAGAGTTTGTTTTTGCAATAGCAATTTGTATCGGATTGGCGGTTGGCTTCTCGTGCGATAATGAGAGATTTACCACCAATCCGAACGACAGATTGGAGTTTTCGACCGATACCTTGCGGTTCGATACCATATTCTCTACCATTCCCTCTGTAACATTGCAATTAAAGGTCTATAACAGACACAGCAGAGCTATCAACATCAACAGAATATGGTTGGAAAACGGTGTTAATACCAGTTTTCGGTTCAATGCCGACGGTTACCCTTCGGGAGCAGGTAAGTCGTTGGAAAACATCGTTGTTGGAGCGCAAGACAGTATTTTTGTTTTTGTGGAGACAACTCTAAAAGAAAACTTAACCGACAACCCTGTATATACGGCAGAAAACCTTGTGTTTGAGGCTAACAGCCAACGACATAGCGTGGTACTCGAAGCCTACGGACAAGATGCCGTAATACTTAGAAACCACTCGCTTACGACCGATGAAACATTTACCGCCGACAAACCGTATCTTATTTTTGGGTTTCTTCACGTACCGCAAGGCAGACGACTTACTCTCGAAGCCGGTACGCGTATATACATACACAAGGGCGACAATATAGTGCTTTCGACCGCTTCGGGGACTCTTGCTTTGGAGAATACCTGTATAGTAGTAGAAGGCAATCTTGTTGCCAACGGCACTACCGACAAACGTATTTCGATACGCGGCGACAGATTCGATTTGGCATACACCAATATACCCTATTCGTTTTTGCCGTCGCAATGGGGCAGCATATATCTTGTTTCGCAGACAGGCGATAATATTCTGAATAACACCGATATAGCCGGAGCAACCAACGGGGTTGTACTGCTTGGCAGAGCCTCCATTCCTATAAGGCTCAAAGTGGAAAACTCCATTTTTCACTGTATCGGAGGCAATGGCATACTGTCGCAGTTTGGCGACTTGAATGTAGTCAATTCCGAGATTTCAAACTGTGGTGGTTCGGCTATTGCTCAATTGGGTGGCAAAATGAAAATTGTACATACCACCATTGCCAACTATATACCTGCTGCCTTTCTTGAAGATAATACAAGCAATGAGCCTGCTTTGAGGATAGCCAATTTCGTGAAAGTAAACGATATTGTTACAGCCTTTCCGATAACATCTACTGTGGTCGAAAACAGTATCATCTACGGCAATCGTCAGAGCGAGATAGGGCTAAAAGACACTTTGGATATATCTTTTAATGTCTTTATTAGCAACTGTTTAATAAAATCGCCCGAACTTACCCGCTCCGAACTACACAGGGTATATTGGACTAAAAATGTCGAAGGGCAAATATTCGAACAGACTTCGCCCGACTTCGGCAACCTCAAAGAGAGCGGTTATTTCAGCTTCCAACTATCGGACGACTCTTACGCCAAAGACAAAGCCAACTACACGGTTGCCAACAGCTATCCGCTCGATTTGCTTGGCAAAAGTCGCCTTGCCGATACCAAACCCGATTTGGGAGCGTATGAAAAATAATAAATTTTTTTACTATCTTTGCAGGCTATTTTATGAATATCCCAAGATATATTGAGTAAAGTAAAAATATAATTATTTATGAGACTATTACAACAGAAATTAGTCAAGTACGAAGAACCGCAAAAAACCAAAGCGGCAGGTATTTATCCCTATTTTAGAGCTATATCGAGCGAACAGGATACCGAAGTAATAATGAACGGTAAAAAAGTGTTGATGTTTGGCTCAAATTCGTACTTAGGTTTGACAAACCACCCAAAAGTGAAAGAGGCTGCTATAGAGGCAACCCGAAAGTACGGTACGGGAATGGCCGGTAGCCGTTTCCTCAACGGTACTCTTGATATGCACGAAGAACTCGAAAGAAAACTCGCAAAGTTTGTGGGTAAAGAGGAGGCTATAATATTCTCTACCGGTATGCAGGTAAATATAGGAGTGATACCTGCTCTTACAGGTAAAGACGATTATATATTGTGGGACGAGCTGAACCATGCTTCTATAGTGGAAGGGATACGATTGAGTTTCTCTAACACAATGAAATTTAAACACAACAATATGGAGGCTCTCGAAAGACGTCTGCAAAGTTGTAATCCGGATAAGGTAAAAATGATTATAGTAGATGGCGTTTTCTCTATGGAGGGCGATGTTACCAAGCTACAAGAAATAGTTGATTTGGCTCATAAATATAATGCAAATATATATGTAGATGAGGCTCACTCTCTTGGAGTATTCGGCAAAAACGGACAAGGTATATGCCACCATTTGGGATTGACCTCTGAGGTGGATTTAATAATGGGTACTTTCAGTAAGTCGTTTGCCTCGATAGGTGGGTTTATTGCTACCGACTCCATTACTGCCAACTGGTTGCGTCATCACGCACGTTCGTATATATTCAGTGCCTCACCTACACCCGCAGCAATGGGAGCAGTCGGTGCCGCATTGGATATAATGATGAGCGAGCCCGAACGTTTCGAGCAATTGTGGAAACTTACTCATTATGCTTTGGAGGGTTTCCGTTCGCGTAACTTCGAGATTGGACATACCTCTACCCCGATTATACCTCTATTTATCCGTGATAATGAAAAAACATTTATGATTACACGAGATTTGTTTGAGGCAGGCATATTTGTAAACCCTGTGGTATCTCCTGCCGTAGCTCCTAATGATACTCTTATAAGATTTTCTCTTATGGCAACTCATACTATGGAACAGATAAATATAGCATTGGATAAGATAACGGAGTTATTCAAAAAATATGGTGTAATTTGATTAAAAAAATAAATAGAAAAAAAATAGAGTTGAGAGATTTTAAACACTCAACTCTATTTTTAGTTACACCAATAAATAAACTGCTATTGCTACCAACCCGTTACTAACAGATTTTTTGCAGCTTTTTCGCCACATTTCTGATATTTGGAGTATGCTGTGGCAGCCCTTGCTCGTATTTGTTGGTTTGTTTCGTTGTTTACATAACCGATAAGAGCATCGTGTATGGTGTATGCTTCGGGACACATCAGTCCGGTTGTCCATAAAATAGGATTGATATTGGCAGATTTTAGATGTGGGGCGAAAAACCTTTTACTATAACAAGCAAGAATTATTACATCTCTTTCGATTTTGTCTTCGTTCTTGTACTCTTCTTCCAATGCGAAATCCATCAGACCATTGTGCCCTATATATGCCAATAGCCTTGAATTGCCGTAAATACCTATGGTTTTGTTGTCGATATTTAACGTATCCTTTGCCCCTCCGGCGCTACCGGACAGAAAATCTTTGGTGCATTGTTGTATGTGTTTGCCATTATAAGCGTCTGCTACCAAGTAATAGTTTTTTGTTATATGTTTGAATATTAATCGCTCTATCTTGACGGAATCTAATTTTTCGGTCTTTATCAGCTTCCACTCTTTACTCTTTTTGAAATATGTACGTATGCCGTATCCGCAACCCCAATACAAATTGTTGTTGTGGTCTTGTCCGTTCCCGATTCGAGATGGTACAGGTACTATCCCCTGATATTTATTGTCACATAATGCTACAAAAATATGAATAGTAGAGGTTGTGGTGTCGAAAGGGACAATCTCTACACTATTGTCTTTCTCTTCGATATAATCGGCATTATTGTCTCTGTTTTTGGTTTGCGAATAGCAGCTCCCCAAAAAAAGACAAAACAATATCGTTAGTGCATTATATTTTATCATATCGGTAGATTGAGTGTTATGCCGTTTGCCAAAGATTCTAAGGGCGATTATGTGTGTTGTTGTATTATGAAAACTTCACACATTCTCTACCGTACACTATTTATTCAAAGTCTTGCACCCCTCTTCGTCCATAAACCACGAAGCATATTCGGTGTAGTTGTGGGCTATCTTTTGGTTTATCTCTTTTGCCTGCTCGGGCTCTACCTTTTTAATAAATTTGGCAGGTACACCGGCCCACATTGTATTGGGTTCGATAACGGTATTTGCCAATACAAGGGCATTGGCAGCCACTATCGCCCCTTCGCCTACCACAGCATTATCGAGTACTACGGCACCCATACCGATAAGGGCGTAATCTTTGAGGATAGCGCCGTGTACCACTACATTATGCCCCAAAGATACGTAATTGCCGATATGCACCTGCGATTTTTCGTATAGCGTATGTAGTACCGCACCATCTTGGATATTTACGTTGTTGCCGATACGGATAGAGTTTACATCGCCTCTAAGCACGGCATTGTACCATATAGAGCAGTTGTCTCCGATGACAACATCGCCTATTATTGTTGCGTTTTCGGCGAGAAAACAATTTTCGCCTATCTTGGGTTCGATTCCCCTGACTGTCTGAATTAAAGCCATATTGTGTGAATTTGTTCTTTATGTTTTGTTGTTAATAGTTTATTCAATGATAAAAGATGCCAACCAATGTTTTTGTCGTGCAAAGTTAAAGCCATTTTTTATTTTTAAAAAACCATAGAATACCCACGACACACAGTATCATAAGTACTATTGAGAATAGTACGCCGTGTTCCCAATTGAGTATCGAAAAACTTGTAAAGTTCATACCGTAAATACTCGCTATCAGAGTTGGCGGCATAAAGATGACCGAGACGATAGTAAAAATTTTGATGATTTTATTTTGTTGAATATTGATAAGACCGATAATGGCATCTTGCAAGTATTCGAGCCTGTCGAACGAGAAGCGAGTGTGTTCAAACAGCGAATTTATATCTTTGATAATGATGGAGAGTTTTGCTTTTGCATCGCTTGGCATTAGGACACTTTTAAGCATATTGGAACACACGCGTTGTTTGTCCACTATGTTTTCTCTTATTATCATAGTCTTTTCTTGCAGGTTCTTAACGGCTATAAGTGCGTCGTCGTCGGCATTCTCTTCGGTTTTGATTTGGTTCGACAGGTCTGTTATCTGCCGTGCCATATCCTCTATCATATCGGCATCGTAATCGACACGAGTAGCCAGCAAATCGACCAGAATGGAGTACCCCGACTGATAGTTGCGAGGATTGGCAAAAATCTTTTTCACTATCTCGTTGAACGAGTGTAAGTGTTTGCTACGCACCGATATAAGTATGCCGTTTTTTAATATCAGAGAGACGGTCTCTTCTTCGAAACTTTCGAGTAGAAACTGCGAGTTTACCACAATGGTATCGGCGGTTTCGATGTAGCGAGACGATATTTCTATCTCCTCCATCTCTTCTTCTTCTTGAATATATATTTTCAGAAACTGTTCGAGCTCGCTCTCTACCTCTACCGTAACGTCGTTGAGGTCTATCCATAGAAAGTTTTCCATAGGAGTATTTTTGAGTGTCTCGATGGTTCGCGACATCTTGATGCGATTATCTTCTTTGTAAAAAAATCTGAATTCTGCCATACTATTTTTAGGTTTTTTCGAGACCGTCCATAAAAATATAGGGCAGCCTCAGTCTCAATTCATTTTGTTTTTAATCAGGTTTGTTATCTCTATAAACTGCTCGTAGCCTAACTGTTCGGGTCGCAGGGCGAATATATCTTCGGACAAATCGACGTTGAACGCTTTGAGCGAGTTGCGCATTGTCTTGCGTCTTTGGTTAAAGGCTGTTTTCACTATCGAGAAGAAGAGGTGTTCGTCGCACGGAAGCGTTTGGCTCTCTTTTCCGGTCAGGCGAATAACAGCCGATTTGACCTTAGGCGGAGGTACAAACACATGCTCGGAGACCGTAAATAGATACTCCGTGTTGTAATAAGCCTGTGTCAAAACGCTTGTTATACCGTATGTTTTGCTGCCACTCGGAGCACATATACGCTCGGCAACCTCTTTTTGGAACATTCCTGCGAAAAAAGGAATGCGATTGCGATGTTCGAGTACCTTAAAAAGTATTTCGGTAGAGATATTATAAGGGAAATTACCGATGATACCGAATGGCTGACGGTCGAAAATGCGATCGAAATCGAACCTCAGAAAGTCCTCCGCATATACCTCCAAACCTGCAAAATACTCTTGCAGATAGGCATAACTTTCGGTATCTATCTCTATGGCTTTGAGGTTGATGGCGGGATTTTTTATCAAAAATTGGGTCAATGCACCTGTCCCCGAACCGATTTCCAAGATGTTTGTCACATCTGACGGAATCGTCTCTGCAATACGTTCAGCTATCTTCAAATCTTTTAGAAAATGCTGTCCAAAACGCTTTTTGGGGACTACTCTCTGCATACAACTTCTATCGTTTTCGACTACATTAATAATATATCAACTTGCAAAGGTAAAAAATATTTTTTACTTTTTTGTACTTTTGTATTTTCAAATAAATATAAAAAATATCTTTAATAACACTAAAACGAGATGAATTGGATTATTCTTATTGTCGCCGGCATATTTGAAGTGGCTTTTACCTTTTGTTTGGGCAAAGCCAAAGGATTGAGCGGTATGCCTATGTATATGTGGTATTTAGCTTTTGGGGTAAGTATCGTTGTTAGTATGGTCTTGTTGATAAAGGCGACGCAAAGTTTGCCGTTGGGTACTGCTTATGCGGTATGGACAGGTATCGGTGCGGTAGGTACGGTACTGGTAGGTATTTTTGTCTTCAAAGAGCCTGCTACCTTTTGGCGGCTATTCTTTATAACTACTCTTATTGCTTCGGTGGTAGGGCTCAAGTTTGTATCGGAGTGACCAAACCGTGTGTATATGATATTCGTATATGAAGTTAATTTGTATATTGCAATAAATTAAAATTTATACTTAACTTTGCCTACAATTATTTGATTGATTAAAATTTTATAAAAATATATTTGGGTTTTTTAATGCCTTTATAATTATGTTGTTATGAAAAAAAATATAGGCAAATTATTATATGTTTTTATTACGGTATGTGTACTACTATCCTGTACTTCGCCCATAAATATTGATACCAACGATACGCATACGCGTCTGGTTGTTTTCGGTGCATTCTCGCAAGATACGGTGCGTAACTATGTGAGTATAAGCAAGTCGATGAGCTATTTTAATACAAATCCGCCAATAGCTATTACCGGAGCTGAGGTAACTGTTACAGCCGAAAATATTGTTTACCAACTATTGCCCGACACCGTTGCGGGACGATACTATATAGACTCTCTCGAAATGGTTGTAGGCAGAGAATATGTTTTGGACATCTATCTGGACTTTGACGAAAATGGTGTAAACGAGCATTATCAAGCTAAATCGACGATGGTAAATACTCCTCGTATCGACTCTGTACGACTGTCGAATATAGTTATCCAAAAAATGCCTATAATGTTTGTCTATGGAGAGATATATAATACAACCGAAAATAATTTTTGTATATACAACTGGAAGAATAGTGATACTATCGGAATGTTTGATTATGTGATGATTATGTCTTCGCAGTTTTTGCAATCTGCTGTTAAAGTATATCCTACACCTTATTTTGTAAGAAAAGGTATCAAAAAGGGCGATACTCTCAATTTGAGAATAGATAATTTTAGTAATACATACAGCAGATTTATATCGCAAGTATCATCGGAGATGAGTATGAAAAATCCTTGGTTTTCGTCGCCTCCGGCGGAGGTAATAACCAATATCAAATGTCTCGATTCGGATGTTAGAGTGTCGGGCTTTTTTTCGACATATAGCAGGGGGCAAGTATTTTCTGTGATATCCGATATAGATTTTAGTTTTGGCTCTATGGGCGACTCTTAGTCTGAAAAATAACAATATATACGGAAAATGAAACTAACTACTTCGGTTACAGTACCTTCAAATAGAATTTTTAGCCACAAAAGCCGTTATATGCTACTTGGCTCTTGCTTTGCCGAACATATTGGCGAAAACTTGTCGAAATACAGATTTGTAGGTATCAACAACCCCTTTGGCATACTATTCAACCCAATGTCGATAGCCGAAGGTTTGGAGCGTATTATCAATGAAAAATATTTGACCCCAAGCGACCTTTTTTATCACAATGGTTTATGGCATAGCGATTTGTATCACGGCTCTTACTCCGACACCGAGCCGAAGTCAATGCTGCACAAACTTAATACCGAGCTTAGCAAAGCGTATGAGTGGCTACCTAAGGTCGATTTTTTGATTCTTACGTTTGGCTCGTCGTGGGTATATGAGAGAGAGGGTAGAGTAGTGGCTAACTGCCACAAGTTGCCCGAAAATCAATTTATTAGGCGTCGTCTCACGGTCGATGATATTGTGAAAAAATATCAGGAGTTGTTTGCCAATATTTTTCGGATTGCTCCAAAAGTAAAAATAATAATATCGGTAAGCCCTGTTCGATATTTTCGCGACGGTGCTTTCGACAATTCCGTAAATAAAGCTACACTACTCCTTGCCGTAGAGCAACTTACCAAGATGTTTGAGCAACTAATATATTTCCCCGCTTATGAGATATTGCTCGACGAATTGCGAGATTACCGATTCTATGCCGACGATATGATACACCCCTCTAAACTGACACAATCTATTGTTTGGCAAAGGTTTAGTGAGGCATTCTTTACCGAATCTACATTGGAGAGCTTATCGAAAATCGAACGACTGCATAAGATGTTGAATCATAGTTTTTTGCACGAAAATACAAATGAGACTTCACGCTTTTTGGCAAAAATAGATGAGGCAAAAAACGAGATAAATAATTATTTGCAAAACAACGGATTAACCCTTTTCTGATATTACTGTTTTTTTACAACAAATGAATATTAGCAATATGATGAGAAAAATATTTTTTGTGGTAATATTTATCGCTCTTAGTATCAATGTTTTTTCGCAAACTTATAGCGTTGTTACCGTACCTAATCCCAAAGATGCCGATGCAAATACATTTGTGGCAAATCCAGATGGAATTATTTCGCAAGAGACCGAGAGCAAACTCAATAATATGCTCCGAGAGTTGGAAGCCAATAACAAATTGGAGGTGGCTGTCGTAGTGCTCAATTCTATTGGAGACGAAGATATTTTCGATTTTGGAGTAAAGCTCTTTGAGCAGTGGGGTATAGGCAAAAAAAATAACGACAACGGACTTTTGGTACTTTTTGTATTAGACCAACGCAAAATCCGATTTGAGGTAGGTTACGGGCTCGAAGGCATACTGCCCGATGCCATTTGCAAACGCATACAGACCAACGATATGATACCACATTTCAAATCGGGCGACTACGACGAGGGAATATTACAGGGAGTCGCCAAAGCCGTTGAGTACATAGAGGGCGAACCATTCGAGCAGAAAGACGATAAGGTAGGGCGAGGTATCGGCGGGTTTACCATAATGTCGATTTTGCTCCCCGCAATACTGTTGGTGGTAGCTATCGGATTTTTGACGGTAAAATATAGACAGACAACAGGCAATACCTCTCTTAGATTCAACAGAGAACGACACGCCGCAATGAATTTGACGATAACCAACATCAATATTATAATGAGTTTCGTAGTCGGAGCTATATTGATATTAGGTTTCTTTTTCGGATTCGATATATTGGGTGGTTGGCTATCGGTTGTCCTTGCCATGTTGATGTTTGTTCCTTTCAATTTTATTTCGATAAATATGCTTAAACGGATTCGCCGACAAGCTCCTCTCTGTTCGGGTTGTGGTAATAAGATGAGGCTGTTGTCCGAAAAAGATGACGACAAATACCTTACGCTCTCGCAAGCGTATGAGGAGAAGATACAATCGGTCGATTACGACGTGTTTTTGTGCGATGGCTGCGGGCGTACGGTTATCAACGAGTACAAGGGCAAGGCTGATTACAGCGAGTGCCCGCATTGTAAGACTCGCGACTTTGCCCAAAGTAGCTCCTACATAGTCAATCGACCGAGTTATGTCCGCACCGGCTTAAAGATACTTGTCTTTCATTGTGCTTTCTGCGGCTTCCAAAACGAAAAAAGCGTTATTATGCCGAAGCTCACACACAGTTCCGGTACCGGGTTCGGTGGTAGTTCATTCGGAGGCGGCGGTTCGTTTGGTGGCGGTTCGTTTGGTGGCGGTGGCTCGTTCGGTGGAGGCAGGTCGGGCGGTGGTGGAGCTACAAGCGGTTGGTAGCGAATAGTTATACCTTTTTTACATGTAAAATTTTTATAAATAATAACAACAAGCGAAAAGAATGAATATATACCCAAATCTTATTTTAGAGGCTCTGGCAGAGATACATTACCCTGCCGAGCGACAAAACATAGTGGAAAGCGGAATGGTCGAAGACGATATACGTATCGACGGCAATAAGGTTTCGTTTTCGCTCATCAGTCCCAAGCAAAATTCACCATTTATGAAGTCGGTGGTAAAGGCATCTATTGCCGCTATCAAAAGGCACGTTGGCGACGATTGCGAGGTTACGATATCGGTAAAAAACAGAGATACACAGCCCAAACCTGTCAAGTCGTCGCCGATAGACGCTACCAAGATAGTGGCAATCTCGTCCGGCAAAGGCGGAGTAGGCAAATCGACGGTGTCGTCGAACCTTGCCGTAGCGTTGGCAAAACAGGGCTACCGTGTAGGGTTACTCGATGCCGATATTTTCGGACCATCTATACCTAAGATGTTTGGTGTGGAGGACTACCGCCCCGAGTTGGCAGTAGTCGGAGAACGTAACCTGATACAACCTGTTGAGAAGTTCGGCGTAAAGCTCCTCTCCATAGGCTTTTTTGTCGATCCGCAAAACGCTGTGGTTTGGCGAGGTATGATGGCAGGCAATGCCATAAAACAGCTTGTGGGAGAGGCAAACTGGGGCAGCCTCGACTACTTCCTTGTCGATTTGCCTCCCGGCACGAGTGATATTCATCTTACCATAGTCGATGTACTTAAATTTACGGGAGCCATCATAGTATCGACCCCACAAAGCGTAGCTCTTGCCGATGTGGTCAAAGGTATAGAGATGTTCGAAAATCCAAAGATAAATGTACCGATTTTGGGTTTGGTCGAAAATATGGCTTATTTCACGCCGGTAGAGTTGCCCGATAATAAGTATTATATATTCGGTCGTGAGGGTGTCAAACGTTTTGCAGAGTCGAGAGGTATTCCACTTTTGGCACAAATCCCCGTTATACAGTCTATTTGCGAGAGTTCCGACGACGGCGTTCCCGAAGTCCTCAAAAACCCTATGTTGGAGGAGAAGTATTCGGAGATAATAAAGAAAATTTAGAGCAGAAGTGCTTGGCAACCCTTTTTACTAATACATATTATTACAATCGGGATAAATATTTTTAGTATTTATCCCGATTATAATTAATAGTTTTGTTAATGTTTTTATTTAGGTACTTCGCATAGCTCTGTAAGAACACCGTGTGTAGATTTTGGGTGTAAGAAGCCTATGTTCAGACCTTCTGCTCCACGTCTCGGAGCTTTGTCTATTAGCTGAATACCCATTGCAGCGGCTCCGTCAAGAGCATGTTGTAAGTTGTCCACACAGAATGCAATGTGATGAACGCCCCCGTGTGGATTTTTTTCGAGGTATTTTGCGATAGGCGAATCTTCCGATGTTGGCTCGAGCAACTCGATTTTTGTGTCACCTAACTTAAAAAAAGCTGTCTTTACCTTTTGGTCTGCTACCTCTTCTATTGCGTAACATTTTTGCCCCAAAAGATTTTCGTAATAAGGAATTGTTTGTTCAAGACTTTTTACGGCAATTCCAATGTGTTCGATGTGAGATGGTTTCATCTTTTTTGAATTTATTTTTTGTTATATAAATTATTTTGTTCGGTATCCAAATTTTTTGCAAAGTTACAAAATCTTTTTGTCTAAGAGAGCAAAAACGATAATATTTGTAGAAAATAAAATGCTGTATTAAAGTTTGCCGTTAGTTTGTTGTAGTGTGATAATTAATCGTTTACATACATATTGCGAATTGTCGGTAAAGAATACGTTCTTATTGAGTTAAACACATTTTTACGTTCATAGAAAAAGATGTAATTTTGCATACTAAAAATTAGATACAATATATTGAATGAAATCAATAAAAGAAATTTATAGAATAGGTAATGGTCCTTCGAGCAGTCATACTATGGGACCCAAAAAAGCCGCCCAAATTTTTCTCGACAAACACCCCGAAGCTTATAAGTTTGTGGTAACTCTCTATGGTAGCCTCGCCGCTACCGGCAAGGGGCACTTGACAGACGCGGCAATACTGGATGTATTGGCACCTATGGCACCTACCTTTATAGAGTGGCAACCCAAGGTGTTTTTGCCATTCCACCCCAATGCTCTTAAGTTTGATGCTTATGACAAAAACGACAAACTTGTTGATACTTGGACTGTATATAGTGTGGGAGGCGGAGCCTTATCGGACGGTACCAATATTATTGGTCTGGACGAAAAACAGAATCGTGATATATACGATATGAGCAAAATATCCGATATACTGGACTGGTGTCGAAAAACAGGCAAAACATATTGGGAATATGTCGAAGCCTGTGAGGATAGCGATATTTGGGATTATCTAAGACAGGTGTGGCAGGTTATGAGTGCTGCCGTCAAACGCGGTTTGGACAGTGAGGGGATATTGCCCGGTCCGTTGGCTCTCAATCGTAAGGCATCGAGCTATTATATCAAGGCAAAAGGGTACAAAGATTCGCTACAGTCTCGCGGATTGGTCTTTTCGTATGCTTTGGCTGTGTCGGAAGAGAATGCTGCGGGCGGAGAGATAGTAACCGCTCCTACTTGTGGCTCTTCGGGTGTGATACCGGCTGTGTTGTATCATGTGCATAAATCGCACGATTTCAGTGAAAAACGAATACTTCGTTCGCTTGCTACTGCGGGACTTTTTGGCAATACCGTAAAGGCAAATGCCTCTATATCGGGAGCCGAAGTAGGCTGTCAGGGCGAGATAGGCGTGGCTTGTGCTATGGCGGCAGCGGCAGCCTGTCAGCTATTTGGAGGTAGTCCTGCACAGATAGAGTACGCCGCGGAGATGGGGCTCGAACACCATCTCGGTATGACCTGCGACCCTGTATGCGGACTTGTTCAGATACCATGTATAGAGCGTAATGCCTATGCAGCAGCCAGAGCCTTGGATGCTAACCTATATTCCAACTTCACAGATGGCATACATCGTGTATCGTTCGATAGAGTAGTGGAGGTAATGAAAGCAACCGGACACGATATACCTTCGCTGTACAAAGAGACAGGAGAGGGTGGTCTGGCAAAGGGGCATAAACTTGAAATATGATAATGGAGTTTGTCGTTTTGTGATATGAATGATGAAGACAAGCAGGTTATTATCAAGATGATATCACTCTATTGCCGAAAGAAACACAGACGTACGAAGGATTTGTGTGTGGAGTGTGAGGAGTTGGCTCGATATGCGGTCGATAGGTTAGAAAAATGTTGTTTCGGCGAAAATAAACCAACATGCAAAGTCTGTCCTATACACTGTTATAACCCGCAAATGAAAGATAAAATGAGGGTTGTAATGCGTTTTTCGGGACCTCGAATGCTTTTTGTACATCCTATTTATACTTTAAAACATATCTATAATGAGTATAAACGCCATAATAAAACATAATATATGAATGCCTTAATAAGTTATTTGTTACAGAATTATATAGAGACTCTCGGAGTACTTTTGAGCTTTTGCTACCTGTTTTTTTCGGTGCGAGGCAAAGTATGGCTGTGGGTATTTGGTTTTTTGTCGGCGGTATGCTATTTTATAGTCTTTTTTCAGACTAAGTTTTATGCTTTGGGCTTATTACAACTCTATTATATGTCTATGAGTGTTTATGGCTTTTTTTTCTGGATAACACGTAAAGAAGAAGATAATGACGACTTTGTGAAAATATCCAAAATAGGAGGCAAACAGGCTCTTATCTCTTTGTTGATTGCTTCGGGTTGCTTTGGGTTATTGTTTTGGGTTATAAATAATTATACCGAGTCGCCTGTACCTCTCGGCGATTCGTTTACGGCATCGCTTTGTATTGTCGGTACGTGGCTTTTGGCTCGTAAAATCTTAGAAAACTGGCTTTTGTTTATAGTTGCCGATACTATTTGTGTTGGGCTTTTTATATATCAACAGATGTATCTTACCGCATTACTGTTTGTAGTATATGCTGTTATGGCTATTGTAGGGTATTCTCGTTGGCGTAGCCAATACCGAAGTCAAATGTAAAAGGAGAAATCTCTATATAATTGAATAAATGAAACTTATACAGACCGAAGACGGTTCGCATACGCTATATGTTGCAGAAATAGACGAAACTTATCACTCTACATTTGGGGCAGTACAAGAGTCGCAATACATTTTTATCGACACAGGATTGAGAAAATGTGTCAAATCGGAGATAGAATTGCTCGAGATAGGTTTCGGAACAGGGCTTAATGCCTATTTAACAATGATATATGCTATTGAGAAAGGCATTAATGTGCATTATCATACCTTTGAACTCTATCCGATAGATGATACTTTGGTTGCGGAGTTGAATTTTACCTCTCGTTATGGTATGGTCGAAGATTTCGTAATGTTACATAAGGCAGAGTGGGACAGAGAGGTGGTGATAAACGACAATTTTTCTATTACCAAACATCGCAAAGATTTTACCCGAATAGATTGTTTGCCCTGTTTCGATGTTTGCTATTTCGATGCGTTTTCGCCCGACAAACAGCCGGATATGTGGGGCTACGACCGTTTCGAGTTGCTCTATCGAAGAGCCAATTCTTCGGCAATACTTACCACCTATTGTGCCAAAGGACAGGTACGTCGCCATCTCCAACAAGCAGGTTTTGGGGTAGAACGTCTATCGGGTCCGAAAGGCAAAAGAGAGATACTAAGAGCTACAAAGTAGAGGTTTTTTCATTGACAAAAGAAAAAATAGTATCTTTGCGTAATTTTTATAGATTAATAAGTAAAATAAGAACAAATAAAATAATACAGATGCAAAAAACGGTAGTTAGCGGTATTCGCCCCACGGGCAATCTCCATTTAGGTAATTATTACGGAGCTCTTGTAAATTTCATAAAAATGCAGGAAGAAAACCGTTGTTTCTTCTTTATTGCCGATTGGCATTCGCTTACCACACACCCCGACCCAACGATGCTTCATTCAAATGTAAAGAATGTTTTGGCAGAGTATATTGCCTGCGGTATCGACCCACAAAAGGCTACAATATACATACAGTCGGATATAAAGGAGATAGCCGAATTATACTTGCTTTTGAATATGCACGCATATCTTGGGGAGCTCGAAAAAACCGCCTCTTTCAAAGACAAGGCACGTAAAAACCCTAATAACGTAAATGCTGGCTTGTTGACATATCCTGTACTAATGGCTACCGATATTTTGATTCATAATGCCGACTTTGTGCCTGTCGGCAAAGACCAAGAGCAACATTTGGAAATGACACGAAACTATGCACAGCGGTTCAATAGTAAATACGGTACGGACTTTTTTACTCTACCCAAACCGTTTAATTTCGGTCAGGAGTTGATAAAAATACCCGGACTTGACGGTTCGGGCAAGATGGGTAAGTCGGAAGGTAATGCAATATATTTGATAGACGACCCCAAAACTATCGAAAAGAAAGTAAAGAGAGCTCTGACCGATAGCGGTGTTACAGAGCCTAACCAACCCAAACCCGATTATATCGAAAATCTTTTTAAGATAATGAGAGTGGTATCCGCACCCGATGTGGTAAACTATTTTGACGATTTGTGGAATAGAGCAGAGATACGTTATGGCGACCTCAAAAAGCAACTTGCAGAAGATATAATAAAAGCGACTACACCTATTCGTAACAAAATCAACGATATAAAGGCTAATGACGAACTGCTCAACCGTATAATAGAGGAAGGAGCGGATAAAGCCCGTCAGAGTGCATCTAAGACTATAAAAGAGGTACGCAAAATTATGGGAGTCAGATAGAAATAAAACAATCAGGGATTGTACCCCGATTGTTCCAAAATCATTTGCCCATTGGTATTGCTCATCAACTCCTGCGGGCTAATATGTTCATTCTTATCCATATATGCTTTTACTATCTGCCAGCCCACATATTGTCCTGCTCTGCCGGGCGATTCTTGTGTGAATGGCTGAGTAAATGGTGATTCGTTCAAATATTTGATTACCAGTGTATAGTCGCTGCTAAATAGGTGTCGTTCGGCTATAAGTGTCTGCCACATAGCTTTTTCGTTGTTACGACACCATTTCCACTGCTCTTCCGAGTAGCCCATTATTACGTTTGGTTTTTCGTTTGGTAGTATCAAAGAAGTGAGATATAGGATTTTACCTTTATAAATCATCTCGTCGAGCAGGCGTTCTTGTTGGGCTTGGTATGGAAATTCGGTCAAAAGCCATACCGATACATAGTCCGATACAAGTTTTTCGGGAGTCCAATTTTGTATCAGATAGTCGTAGTTGTCCGAATTTTCGGTATATAAAGGATAGTTTGCTCCCAAATATTTGTCTATTCCTATGGCAATAATGCTATCGGCGACAATCATACTTTGATTTATTAACGATACGCACATAATGGGTTGAGGAACGATTATCTGCGGAAAGAAATATTTTCCTCGCTTCATCGCCTCTGTCAGTTGTTTCTCCACTTTCGATATGTCCGACCATTTTCCCAGAGCATCTGTGTATAATCTACCTGCAATACTGTCCGCAAAAAACTTAGGTAAGATAGATAGTATCGTGTCTTTATTATTGCCAAAATAGACCACTCCGCCGAAATATAAAGGAGCAAAAGTCGGATATTTGTCGAATAACTTGTCCAAGTCATCTTTTAGGTTTTTACTCTCTTTCAGTGCCAATAGGTCTTGGTCGAAACGGGCAATTTTTATGTTCATATCGATTCCTGATATATCTGCCTTGCGACCGTTTTTTTGTCCGCAACTTACAATTAGTAACGATGTTACAACAAATAAAGCTATTCTTTTCATCTTTTTTTGATTAATTATTGTTGAAATTTGTTTTTAAGCGATTAAGATACTGTGTTGAATATCAGACTCATTTTAGAAAATGTAATTTCATCTTTTTTAAATATTACAGATACTTTGTATTCGTCGTTGTTGTTGGCAACAATACCGTCGATACACACTCCTATCTCCGGCGATGTTATAGGGTCTAACAGAGTCGTAAATTTTATATTTTTGACCCTTTTTATATTACAAACAACACCTGTACACCGAGCCAAAAGCTCCTGTGCTATCTGTATCAGACACACACCCGGAGTAACGGGTTTTGAAGGGAAGTGTGCTTTGTATATGATATTATCGGCATTAAATTTTATCCCAAAAGTTGCCCGGTTGTTTTCTTTATCTATTGTCTGATGTTCGATAAAGTATAGGTTGTCAATAAATTGCATTTGTGTTTGTTACTTTGCTTTAAATTTACTATTATCTATTTCCTTGTTCATTTCCAAATTGCCAAATACAATAACCGTCTTGTCTCCCGACTTTTCTTCCATTATTATCTCCGAAGCCATCAAGGTCTTGCGTTCTATTTTTATTTTTATGAGGCTGTAATAGTCTTTGAGTCTTTTTTGAATAGGTTTTAGCTCTACCGAAATTTGATTGTTTTTTGTCTCAAAAACCTCACTCGAAAACATCTTGCTATCGGCAATACTATTACCATTTATCATATTTATGATGAGTTCGCCTAACTGTTTCAGTATTCTCTCGTTACCAATGCTTTTGCCTCTTTCGTTGATTAAACGAGCCGATTTGCCGTTTACCACCAAGGTCGATTGGGCAGGTTGCGTATATTCCCACACTAACATCGACGGATTTTTGTAGAGCATATTGCCTTTGCTTACAGCACCTTGCGACAGTATTGTAGATGTTTTGGTTTGAGTAAAACTGCATTGTAAGGTAGCAATCTCTTTGGATTTGGCAATAAACTGTTTTTCGAATTCTTGTCGCTGACTATCGGTAAGTTTTTTGTCGCTTTGTGAAAAAACAGTTGCCGAGAATACGGATATACATATTAATATGGTAAATATTTTATTCATTGGTTTATTTTTTCGGGTGTGCTACTTTTTTTTGAAAATTTATGAGTTAGATAGAATAATGCTATTTTAGTTTATTGTCTTTTTATGGTATAAATTATAAATATTAGAATCGTTGCTAACAAAATGCCTGCAAAGTTAGCCAAAATATCATTAAACGAGGCACTTCTTTCCGGAAGTAATGATTGTATGGTTTCGAGTAATATTCCCACGACCATTGTAAGCAGTACTATTGCTACAATTCGTTTAAATTTGGGTTTTATATTGCCTGTTATTATAAAATGGTCGATAAAAAAGGCTAATGTTAATGTAAAGTACATCGCTATATGCACGATTTTGTCGGCAAAAGCGATGTTATAACGCGGTAGTCCCGACGAAGGAACTATCGATATTATAACTATAAATAATCCAATAGTTAAGGATAACTTGTTGTTTTTAAGCCAATTAATCATTGTCTTGCAAGAGCAAATCAATAATATTTCACCTCTTTGCCGTAGATGCTCGACAACAGATTGTTTGCCAACCTCGAAGCCCCGAAACGAAATAAATCTTTATTCATCCACTCTTCGCCAAGTACGTGATTGACAATGGAGTAGAACCGTACTGCCTCATCCGTTGTGGCAACGCCTCCGGCAGGCTTAAAACCAATCTTTGTGCCGGTCTTTTGATAATACTCTTTGATGGTTTGGCACATAACGTAAGTCGCTTCAAGTGTGGCAGCCGGCTCGGTCTTGCCTGTGGAGGTCTTAATAAAATCGGCTCCGGCTGCAATAGCAAGTAGCGATGCCCGCTTTACTTCTTGCATTGAGGGCAACGAGCCTGTTTCGAGTATCACTTTTAGATGTGCATCTCGGCAGGCAGCTTTTAGCTCCTTTAATTCATCGAGTACCTCTTCGTAGTTGCCACTGAGAAACTTGCCAAGCGATATTACGACGTCTATCTCGTCGGCTCCGGCGTAGGCTGTCAGAGCTACCTCTGCCACCTTTGTCTCGATGAATGTTTGCGATGAAGGGAAACACGCCGACACTGCTGCTATGCGAGTATCTCCCTGCAAGGTTTGCCTTGCGATAGGTACAAGCGAAGGGTAAACACATACCGCTGCAACATTCTCTATATCGGCGTAGTGTTGCGAAAATTCATTGACACTTATCATCATCTTCTCTATCTTCTCCTCTGTGTCGGTGGCGTTGAGTGATGTTAGGTCGATAAGCGAAAATATTTTAGACCAGACGGTTGTGTTGTTGTTTTTATCAAAATCTTCCGATACGATTCGTTGAACTTCGTTGCTGACCTTTTGGTCGTCGAAGTTGAAATCGTATTCCGAAAAAAAACTTTCTATCTTTCTCATATCTAAATGTTTATGTACTGTTATTTAATTATCCGTATTATTATATGTAAAGCATTTGTCGCAAAATATGCAAAGGTTTGGTTTTGTATCCTGTTTGTTTACTGATTATTGGCACTTTTTCGGGAGATTTTTTTTATGGCTTTTTTAAGTCTGCCTCCACGAGGTAATTACAATAAAAACACAATTAGATACTTACAAATATTTCAAGTGTAGCCGGCATAATTCCTACCTCCCTACATTTCTACCCTCTTCCCTCTCTATCAATTCCAAAAGTTTATCGATAGCCTGCTCCTCAGGGATATTGCGTTCGACACACACTTTGCCTTTGTAGAGCGATATTTTACCTCTGCCCGCTCCTACATACCCGTAGTCGGCGTCAGCCATCTCGCCCGGACCATTTACTATACAGCCCATAATGGCTATTTTGAGCCCTACCAGATGCGAGGTTTTGTCTTTGACCCGACGCACAACCGTTTGGAGGTCGAAAAGTGTTCGTCCGCAACTCGGACACGAGATATATTCGGTCTTGGTAATACGGCTTCGGGTGGCTTGCAGTATGCCAAAGGCGACGGGTATTTCGGCTTCGGGCGGCTCCGAAAGCGATACCCTGATGGTATCACCTATGCCACAAGCGAGCAACGACCCTATACCGATAGCCGACTTTATGCGTCCGTCTTCGCCGTCGCCCGCCTCGGTAACGCCCAAGTGCAACGGAAAACGAAATCCTTCGGCATCCATTCGCCCGACCAAAAATTTTACCGCCTCTATCATCATTACCGTATTGGAGGCTTTGAGCGATATTACCACACGGTCGAACTTTTCATCTCTACATACACGTAAAAGTTCCAGACAACTCTCCGCCATACCCAAAGGTGTATCGCCGTAGCGGTTCATCATACGTTCACCCAGCGAACCGTGATTGACTCCGATACGCACTGCCGTGTGGTGTCTTTTACATACATCGAGAAACTCCACAAACTGCTTTTGTAGCATAATTCGTTCATACTCAAACTCTTCGTCGGTGTAGTCTGTGGTGTTGTCTCTCTTTATCGGCTTAATAAAATTGCCCGGATTGATACGTACCTTTTCGGCTACCTCAGCAGCTTTAATGGCTATGGCAGCACTGAAATGGACATCGGCAACGACGGGAATATCAATGCCTTCGGAGCGAAGCACACGCTTTATCTCTGCCAAACTTGCTACCTCGCGTTCGCCCTGAGTGGTGAAACGGATAAGTTCGGCTCCGGCAGCGAAACATCGCTTTGCCTGCTCCACAGACCCGACTATATCGTTGGTATCGGTGTTTGCCATCGTCTGCACCCTGACGGGATTTTTACCGCCAATACCTATATTACCCACACGAACCTCTACTGTTTGCCGTCTTTCCATATTTTTTCCCGTTGGTTATTCTATTTTTAATTCAAAATTAATATTTTTTTTGTACCTTTGCGGTCTCAATCGTTTTTTTTCGATTGTTTTTTACGGAAAAATGTCAGAGTGGTCGAATGAGCCGCACTCGAAATGCGGTGTACGGGCAACCGTACCGGGGGTTCGAATCCCTCTTTTTCCGCAGATGCACCTAACACATACGTGCAGAATAATCGTGGTGAGTAAATTGTTTGAGTAAAACAAACTCACCATTTTCTTTCAACATACCTATACTTGGGTGCGATACGCCGTTGAACATTGTAGTCTTTACGGTAGTGTAATGAATCATATCCTCGAAGATGATAATATCTCCTACCGAAAGCGGCGAGGCAAACGCCCAACTACCCACAAAATCGCCCGAAAGACATGATGTCCCTCCCATACGATATACGTTTGCCGACTTGGTACTATCCTGTTCGACCGACTCTGCCCCTCTGATAAACGGCTGATACGGCATTTCCAGACAATCGGGCATATGACAGGCAAAAGATACATCGAGCATGGCTGTGAGGATACCGTGATTTTCGACTATATCTTCGACTGTTGCCTTTAATACGCCTGTTTGCCATACAAAAGCGGCACCGGGTTCGAGTATTACGTGCAGATGAGGATATTTTTGCTTGAATGCCAATAGAACCTCCACCAAATGATTGATGTTATACCCTTTACGTGTCATAAGATGGCCACCGCCCATATTCAGCCATTTGACTTGGTTCAACTGATTATGAAACTTTTCCGATACGGCAAGCAATACCTTTTCCAAATCGAAAGACGAACTCTCACAAAGTACGTGAAAATGCAGTCCTTCAACGCCTTCGGGTAGTATCTCCGGCAGTTGCTCCGACACTATACCAAGACGCGAACCTGCCTTAGCAGGATTGTAGAGGTCGGTATCTACCACCGATACTTCGGGATTGATGCGTAAGCCACACGAAATCCCTTTGTTATGTGTGCGATGGTAATACTTTTTGAATTGAGCCAACGAGTTGAACGTAATATGAGTGCTGCAATCTGCCAATTCGTCAAACTCTCCGTCGGTATATACAGGGGCATAAAGGTGTGCTTTACTGCCAAATTTATCTACCGACAGGCGTGCCTCGCCGAGCGAACTTGCTGTGGTATGACTGAAATACTCCTTTATAATCGGGAATATCTTCCACATAGCAAATGCTTTTAGGGCAAGGATAATCTCCACATCAGCCCTTTCGGCTACCTGTTTGATAGTTGTAAGGTTTTGCCTAAGCAGCTGTTCTTCAACTACAAAACAAGGCGATGGTATGTTGTTGTTATCGTAATTCATATTTATTTCAATGTTTTTAGATGCTTTGTTGCATATTTATATGTAAATTTTATCAATGGATTTGATATATCCCAATTGTCCAATTCGCTAATTATTAGCTCTTTGTGTTTTCGGCTAATGTCTTTCAAGGCGTTTCCGACAGATTTGCGGACATATTCGCTTTCGTGTGCTTTGTGCCGACTTATTATCTCAATAGCCAACAACGGATTTTGATTAAAAAATGAACGACTTGTCCAAATCCTCAATCCTTCGATAACTGCTCTAATCAAATTCGGATTTTCGCTCATAGACCATTCGTTTATAAGAGAAAGGGAATTTTTATAGCCTTTTGTTTTACACATCAAATCGAATGCTTTAGCCAACATCTCCTGTACTCGCCAATTTTTGTCCAAACCCACCTGCTCTTTCAAGAAACGGTATGCATCAATATTGTCATCGGCTAAATTTGCCAAAAGTAAAGTAGCCAACATTCGAACCTGATATGCTTCGTTTTTATAAAGTTCAACGGCTATTTTGAAGCATTTGTCTTTCGGATATGAAATAAGAATTTTTTCGACACCGTAATATATATGTCGAAATCCGTGTTCTATTTGCAAAATATCCGCTAATATTTCATCCATTTATGCTTTGTAAATCAATACAAAAACCTACTCCACAGTAACGGATTTAGCCAGATTTCGGGGTTGGTCCACATCTTTACCTTTGCAAACGGCTATGTGATAGGCAAGTAACTGCAACGGCACAGACGTAACAAGTGGCTCCAGACTGTCGATGGTAGCGGGTACTTCTATACAATAGTCGGCAAGCTCTTTGAGCTTTGTATCTCCCTCATTGACAATAGCAATAATCCTGCCTTTGCGAGCTTTTACCTCCTGCATATTACTAACCACCTTTTCGTAAAGCGAATTTTGCGTAGCAATGAACACAACAGGCATCTCTTCGTCTATCAGAGCAATTGGTCCGTGTTTCATCTCCGCCGCAGGATAGCCTTCGGCATGGATATAAGAAATCTCTTTCAGCTTCAAGGCACCTTCCAGTGCCACAGGAAAGCAGTAACCGCGTCCGAGATAGATGAAATTGCGTGCATAGGTAAAAATTTTAGCCAAATCGGCTATCTTATCGTTATATTTGAGCACCTCTCTTATCTTGTCGGGTATAAGCGACAGTTCCTTAATCATTTGCAAATATTTATCCTGCTCAATAACATTTTTTGCTTTTGCCAAAGCAAGAGCAAACATCGTAAGAACGGTTACCTGACCGGTAAAAGCCTTGGTGGAAGCTACTCCTATTTCGGGCCCCACGTGTATATACGACCCCGTATGAGTAATCCGCGGAATGGAAGACCCCACCGCATTACATACTCCATATACGAATGCTCCTTTTTGTCTGGCAAGCTCTACGGCTGCCAAAGTATCTGCCGTCTCGCCCGATTGCGAAATAGCTATTACAACGTCTTTACGGCTAACGACCGCATTACGGTATCTAAACTCCGAAGCATACTCCACATCGACGGGAATATTACAAAAAGTCTCTATAAGATATTTGCCTATAAGTCCGCTATGCCAAGAAGTACCGCAAGCAAGTATTATGATACGGTCGGCATTTAGAATAATATCTTTGTGGTCGATAATTGCTGCAAGTTTAACATCGTTTAAATCGACATTAACACGCCCTTTCATACAATTAATCAAACACTCCGGTTGTTCGAATATCTCTTTGAGCATAAAGTGCGGAAAACCACCTTTTTCTAACTGTCCCACATCAAGCATCACCTCTTTGATTTCGGGTGTAACCTCAACATTATTCAGTTTTTTGACTCTGACATCCTCTCCTAATTTTAATACGGCTATTTCGTCATTATCAAGGAATATCATCTGTTTGGTATATTCCACAATAGGCGACGCATCGGAAGCGATAAAATATTCGTCTTCGCCCACACCTATTACCAACGGACTACTCTTGCGGGCAGCAATTATAGTATCAGGATTATTCCTGTCTATAACGGCAATGGCATAAGCTCCTATCACCTGATTGAGAGCTACCTGTACGGCAGTGGTCATATCGCTTTTGTCTCTTTGGTAAATATACTCTATCAGATGTACGAGTACTTCGGTATCTGTATCCGATATAAATTCTATTCCTTTGGCTTGAAGTTTTTTCTTAAGGTCGGCATAATTTTCTATTATACCGTTGTGTATGAGGGCTATATTTTTTGTCTTGGAATAATGCGGGTGAGCATTGACCTGATTGGGCTCTCCGTGTGTCGCCCAACGAGTATGAGCTATACCTATACAGCCGGAATTGTCTTTGTCCTCAATGTATTGTTCAAGATTTGAGACTTTACCTTTTGTTTTATAGACATTTAGCTCATCATTGGCATTTATGAGTGCCAATCCGGCTGAGTCGTAACCACGATATTCGAGTCGTTGAAGTCCTTTTATAAGTATCGGATAAGCCTGTTGCTTGCCGATATATCCTACTATTCCACACATATTTTATGATTTTGTGTTTTAGTTAATACTCAAAAAAATAATAAACACAAAGGTACATATTTTTTGTGATATTTGGGTAAAAAAAATGGTTGTTTTTATATATAGTCGTATGTTTAATTGTTTGAGAATCTAATTTATATGCCTAATGTACGCAGATGTCGTTTTCTGTTTTTGTTTCGGGTGATTGTATTTGGAAATTAAGTATTAACTTTGTGGCTCATTAGTTGTAGAGAAACGATTCATAATGAAAAATAAAATATTATACGGTATAGTCAAATTATTATGGGGGGGGCTGTCGGTAATACCTCTCAAAATACTATATATATTGTCAGATTTCTTTTTTGTAGTCATTTATTATATTGTAGGTTATCGTAAAGATATAGTACTCAAAAATCTTCGCTTTGCATATCCGGACAAGTCGGACAAGGAGCTAAATAACATATCGAAAAAATTCTATCGGTTTTTATGCGACCTCTTTTTTGAAACCTCAAAACTAAATTTTTGGAGCGAAAAAAAGATAATGCAACACATGGTATTTGTTAATTATGAAGAAATTAATAACCTAATCCGAAATAATCGTTCAATAACAATGTATTTGGGACATTACGGCAATTGGGAATGGATCTCTTCAATGGCTCTTTGGCTCGAAAAGGGTATTGTGGGCGGACAGATTTACAAGAAACTTACAAGCAAAATTGCCGACAAATTAATGATTGAAAATCGTTCGAAGTTTGGGGTACGGTGTATAGAGATGCAACAAACTCTACGGCACATACATACTCAAAAGGAAGCGGGTACTATCAGCGTAACAGGGTATCTTGCCGACCAGTCGCCAATGAAAGAGGAGTCTAAATATTTTATAAAATTTATGCACAAAAATACTCCTGTACTGACAGGTGCCGAACGTATTACCAAAAGATACGGTTTTGAAGCCTACTTCGTCGATGTAAAACGTATCAAACGTGGTTATTGGCAAGCCGAATTTGTGAAAATGCACGACAATCCACAGAGTCTCAACGATTTTCGTTTGACGGAAATATTTTACGAAATGCTTACCAAAACCATATATCGACAACCCGAATTTTACTTGTGGTCGCACAATAGGTTCAAAAATGCCATCGACTAAAAAAATATTACATATTACTTTTATGAACAAAACAAGATTAAAAGCTATTTTTGAAAGATTCAAATGTGCCGTAAAAATCATTATATACGGACATTTGTTCAATTGGGGTAATCGGGAGAAAAGACGCAAGATAAGACAAGACGTTACGGCTCGTTTTATCCCCGAATATTTTAAAATGTATCTGCCTGCCGATGATTTTGAAGAACAAGCAATAACCTACAACGACGACAACGACAATATATTTTCTGTATGGTTGCAAGGAGAAGAGAATGCCCCAAAACTTATCAAAGCATGTTTCGACAGTATCAGAAAGAACTGCAAACAGCAATTGATTGTGATAGACGAAAAAACACTGGACCAATATATTCAATTGCCCGGCTATATAATGAACAAACGAAAAAAAAGACAAATAGGTAATGCCCATTTTGCAGATATAATAAGGGTTGAGCTCCTGCATAAATACGGAGGTTACTGGCTTGATGCTACATGTTATGTTACCGAAAGTATTCCTAATTGGATTGAAAAAGAAGATTTCTTTATTTTTCTGACAGGTACGGAAGCGGGTTTTCCCTACTATTTTGTTCAAAACTGTTTTATTCGTAGCCGAAAAGGGGCATATCTGTTGGAAGCATGGCGTTATATGATACATCGGTTTTGGAAATACGAGAGAAGTAATTACGATTACTTTATGCACCAATTTTTATTCAAAACATTGGTAACAAAGCATTCGAAAGCAACAGAAAAATTCAATCGAATGACTCATAAAGACCAAGAAGCAACACACGCTCTTTGGTATAAATATAGAAATCTACCTTACGACGACGATATTTTCAGAAAGGTTACCAAAGATGCGTTTTTTCAGAAAACAACATATAGAGGAGGAGATTTTGTAGAGGGGTCTTTTGGCGATATAATGACACGTCAATATGATACAAACAGCGTTTCATAATTTCGTAAACTTCTCTAAAAAAACAAAGTCTTGTAAATTGTAGTGCCGAATGTTAGAATTTTATTTGTCGGAGTTGTTGCCAAAACCAAAATCTGCGATGTTTATGTTATTTCGGAATATTTTGACATATATTTTACGCAAAACATAACGCCATACACCTGTATTTAATCCGGGTATTTTGAAGTTGTGTTTTGATGCAAAGTTGAGAATTACTTTTTGGGCATGTCTAAAATCTTCTTTAACCTTTGCCTTATGAGTTTTGTCCGGATTGTTTATAATAGAATTTTCGACAAAAGCATATAGATAAGTAGCACCGGGTACTACTACTATCTTTTTGGCAAAATACAAAGACGGAAGCGAAAACGACAAATCTTCTACAAAGCGTCCCACCTCGAATCGCAAATTGTTTTGCCGTATAAAATCCAAACGATATAGGTAACGCCACACATATCCCCATTTGCCCACATAAGTTGCCGTAAGTTTATCTTTTGTAGAAATGTATGTTTTCTGTTTTCCAAACAGTTGTGTTTTATATTTTTCCTGTTCGTGTATGACACCGCTACAAGCAATATCCGAAGATGTCTCGACAACAGCTTTTGCCATTGCATTATAGAAATCGGTATTTAGCAAATCATCGACGTCCATAAAATGTATGTAATCGCCTGTGGCATTGTCTATACCCGTATTGCGTGCGGCAGACAAACCGCTGTTTTTTTCGTGGGTAACCGTTTTTACGGGATATTGAGCTGCTATCTCGGCAGACTTGTCGGTAGAACCATCGTTTACAACGATTATTTCCAAGTTTTTATAACTCTGTCCGAGTACATTTTCCAAACAGGTTTTTATAAATTTTTCGCCATTATAAACCGGTATTACAACAGTAATCAAGGGTAAATCCATAGTAGTCGTATTAGATTATATGTATTATAATGTCGAATATTTTTGTTTCATAAACTTGAATATATTCTCTCATATTGTTCAAAATATGATTTATAAGAAAACGTATCTGCATACTGTTTTTCTATATCAGCCAATTCGGGTGTCTGATAAAAATTTTCAAGATTGTTGTCTATTGTTTGCTTCATTGCTTGGGGTGTAAGACTATCCCAAAAATAGGCACAGCTACCACCTATCTCTTTAAGGCTTGTCTCTTTGGAAGAGAATACCGGCTTACCAAACTGCATAGCCTCAATTACAGGTAAGCCAAATCCTTCTAATGCAGATGGAAACAAAAACGCTTCACAGTTGGCATAGAGCCATACCTTCTCCTCCTCCGATACTTTGCCCAAAAGATGCACATTGTCAATTCTCTCTTTTGCTATACGTTCCTTTATCAAAGTACCATAATCGGTATTGTCGTTACCTGCCAGGTATAGATGTTTGTCTGGCATAAGTTTCATCAAGTCGAGCAGTAGATGAAAATTTTTTGTCTTTCTAAACATACTTATCGAGAAGAAAAATGGCTGTTTGATATCACACTTCGGTTTTCGAGGAGTTTTGTCTGATATTTTCTCTACTCCATTGTATATCATTTTTATAGGAATATTTTTTATATGCAAAAGTTCGCTTATTTGGTCGCAAACAAAATCGGATATTGCTAAAACCAAATCCGCTTGTCGCAACTGTCTGTTTATTTTACGATAATTGCTGTTTACATTTTTATGTGTTCCTGCATATTCGAGCATAAGACCATTTAAGTCATGAATGGTATAGATATATTTTGTAGTTTTGTAGCATGGCTTAAATCGTGACCCATGATGAATATTGTGCCAAATATCAAATTTGGGAAACAAATACCTGCAATGTCTCCTAACCCAATTGGAGGAAGATAAGTATTTTACCTCATTGCCGAAAACACCGAAATATTCTTGAGGTAATAGTAAGGTAAGCTCATAATTGGCAGTCTGTCTGCGATAAGTATCCTTAAAGTAATTGCCATAGTTTAAAGATATTTGCCCCACACCCTGATACACGTCATCGAGAGCCGACAAATCGACCAAAAGTTTTTTTTTCTTCATTGTTGTTATCTTAAATATATTTTTTCGTATTCTTCAAAATGCTTGTTGGAAGCAAACGATTTGGCATAAGCTATCTGGTCTTCTATCAACTGTTTATTGTCATAGAATGGACTAAGGTTGTCTTCTATAAGTTTTTTCATATTATTCGGGTCGAAATCGTTCCAAAAAAACGCAAAGCGGTTGCCAATCTCCGTAAGGCTTGTTTTGGGCGAAGAGAATACCGGTTTGCCGAATTGCATCGCCTCTATGACAGGCAAACCGAAACCTTCAAGCAGTGAAGGAATAAGAAATGCCTCGCAATGTTGATACATCCACAGTTTCTCTTGGTCTGATATTCCGCCGAGAAGGGTAATATTGGTAATATTTTCGTCTTTTATACGCCTTTTTATCATATCCGCATAAGGTGTAGGCATATTATCGATATAATTGTCTTTACCCGCTATATATAGGTGTTTGTCGGGCATAAGTTTCATCAAGTCGAGCAGGGTATGAAAATTCTTTTTTTCCAGAATGACACCTATGGCGAAAAAAAACGGCTCTTTGAGCTCTTTTTCGGGTTTGGTTGTTAATGTATTATCAAGTAGTTTTACCTGATTATGAATCACTTCGCATTTTTTATCTCCGATATTGCATTTTTGCTCTACTTCTTGTTTGACAAACTCCGATATACAAACTATTTGGTCGGCTCTATTTATCTTACGGTTGATTCGCCGATGATTGGTTGCGATTGTTTTTTCGTTTTTCTCCTCATACAGATAGTTCAAGTCGTGGATTGTAAGAATATATTTTGTTGCCGAAGAGTAAGGACGAAACCTACTTAATTGATGTATCGAATGCCATACCTCAACTCGCGGAAACAAAAACCTGCAATGTCTTCTCAACCAACTGTCCGAAGAGATATACTGCACATCACTACCAAAAGCACCGAAGAACTTCTTGGGTAACAACAAGTACAATTGATAATCGGCACGGTCAGGTCTGTAATTATCTAAAAAATACCTTCCATAAGCCAAAGCCACCTGCCCAAAACCGCAATAAATATTGTCTAAAACAGATAAATCAACTAAAACTTTTCTCTTATTCATCTTGAATAGATTAACATTAAATCCCTTTTCAAAATGCAAAGATAATCAAATAAATCGAATAATAATAAGTAACTTTGTGTCAATGATATTTTGTACAAATGTATTGTCCATACATCTAAAATACAAAGCAAATACTAAAATAATTCTTTATACTATAAGGATACCGGAATATAATATTTTTTCTTTCTTCCGAATCGAAGCCGGTTTATTCGGGGGCAATACCTTTTTTCTTTTGGCTATATTTGTAAAATTTTATAATTTTGTCGTTAAAAATCATTGTTTTTTATAAAATCCCTTTCTTAATGAAAAAAATTTGTGCAATTACTATGGCTCGCAATGATGCCTTTTTCTTGGAACATTGGATAGAGTATTATGGAGGGATGTTTGGGAAAGAGCATTTATATATATTCCTCGACGGTACAGACCAGCCGATACCTCCCAATGCAGGTAAAGCCAACATAACACATTGCGAGCGGGTAACCGGACAAGTAGCTGCCTCCGACAAAGGTCGAATCAATCGTATATCCGATATGGCATCAAAATTACTTAAACATTACGATTTGGTAATAGGTACCGATGCCGACGAATTTTTGATATTAGACCCCGATATAAAAAATACCTTACCGGCTTACCTGAGTAAGCTCAATATCAAATGTTCCGTATCGGGATTAGGACTTGACGTAGGGCAAAAATTGGGCGACGAACCTACAATAGAAGGTAATAAGCCTTTTTTGTCTCAAAGGAGCTATGCCGTTATATCGTCACGATATACCAAACCTGTGGTATTGGCTAAGCCTGCAAAGTGGGGAGCGGGATTTCATAGAGTAAAGGGACACAATTTCAGAATAGACCCCAATCTCTACCTGTTACACTTCGGAATGTTCGATATGGAGATGCTCAAAGCAAGATTTCAGGATAAAGACCGTATGGAGGCGGGCTGGGAGCGACATCTCAAAAAACGCTCAAAGATAATCCATTTGGTAACAGACCGTAAAGCCAAAGACGGAGATAAATATTTTTGCTTGGCACGAATCATACAGACATTATGCCGTCCTATATTTGCCCTAAACAAACCAAGTATGGGACGTTGGAAACCTGTCGTAAAATTACCCGAACGATTCAAGAAAATCATTATCTGATAATATTTTGAGCAAAATAACAACAAATTATGAAGATATTTTTTGTAGTAAGAGGACTGCATAACCACGGCGGGATAGAACGTGTTACGTCGGTGATAGCCAATAACCTTGCCGATAGAGGCTATCAAATCGGAATAGTATGTCTCCAAAAAGGAAAGCCGTATTTCACTCTTGATAAAGGGGTAGAACTTCATTATATACCAAACAACCGACTATTTAGAATTCGCAATCTAAAAAAGTTGTACGCCAAACAGAGACCGGATGTAGCGATATTTTTGGGCTCTCACCGCTCATTTATGAATATAACTGCTTCAAAAGGAATACCAAGCATCACATGGGAACACTTCAATGCCAATGTCAATTGGCATCCGTTACACAAACTATCGAGAAAATTAGCCGTAAAGTATTCACAACGTATAGTAACTCTTACACAAAGAGATGTCGAAAATTATATCCGTTTATTCGAAGCCGAAAATGTGATATGTATTCCAAACCCTATTACAATAGAAAAAATAGAGCCTTCTCCTCGTATCAACAAACGTGTTATAGCCATAGGTCGTCTGGCAGGGCAAAAAGGGTTTGATATGTTGCTTGATGCTTGGGCAAAGACACAGAGCAGACATCAGGGTTGGAAATTGCGGATAATCGGTTCGGGTGGTCACCTGAAAAAATTAGAAAAACAAATAAAACATAACCGCATCGAAGATTCGGCAGAAATTGTCGGGGCTACCAAAGATATTGCAAATGAATACGGACACGCTTCCATTATGGTTATGTCTTCTCGTTACGAAGGATTACCTCTGGTTCTTATCGAAGGTATGGCGTACGGATTGCCTATTGTGAGCTTCGATTGCGATACCGGTCCAAGCCAAATAATAGAGAACAATAAAACGGGGATTCTGGTACCACCCAATAATATTGATAAACTGGCTGAAGAATTAGACAGATTAATGGCAGACGAAAATTTGCGTAATAGCTTCTCCGCTAATGCTTTGCAAAGTGTAGAACGATTCTCGACAGACAATATCATAAAGCAATGGGAAGATTTATTGCAAGAGGTAGTCAATGCTTAGTGTCTTTTTTCCAATCGGGATTGTAACCGATAAGAAGACATAGTATAAATGTAAAACACATAATTCCATTTTCTACCATCAAGGGCATTTCTATAAGCATCAGCAGAAAGAATATCGAAAAAAAGCAAAAAAGCAATTGATTTTTTTGTCTGACACACAAATATAATACATAGATAATTATTGACAAAATTGATAAAAGCCCCAAAATTCCCGTTTGCATCAAATCTCCAATAAGTTGATTGTGTGGATGATAATGCGTAAAGTATGATGTGTTTAAAGTGTTGTAAATCGGATTTTCGGCACAAATATATTTAGTCATTCCGCCCAAGCCTGTTCCCCAAAACTGATTATCTTCGATGGCTTCAAATGCAGCTTTGTAATGGGCAATACGTACGGTATCGCTAAAAAAATTTTTTATTTTGTCAGGATAAAAAGCCAATGCGAATACAGCTATTAAGGTAATAATTACAATTACTACTCTTTGCAGTTTGGGTTTGATTTGGAGCATATAGACCACAAACAAGATATTAACGAGCAACCACGCCACTATCATAAACCTCGATTGTGTGAGGATAGCCATAAGTAAAACGATTACAATATAAAAAGCCAACTCATAACCGGTTACTTTATTTCGCAAAGTATAATACCAGCCTATGGAGAGTCCCAACATTAATGTAATAGATATAAATGTTGGGTGATAAAAGTTGCTCCAAGCAAATACTATATCAAAAGGCTGATAAATCCCCAAAAACATATGTTTTTGCATTACAAATGCTTCCGAAAGAGGGATACCCAAAGCTCTACTCTGTAATATCCAACTACCAACAGACAAAACAGCAAACACTATCATCCATCTGAAAATCGATATGAGCGTTATATCAAACTGTTTTCTATCCGGTCTAAACAAGCAAAAGGCAAGCGGGAAGTATATAAAAGCCATTTGAAGTTTAAGCCAATAAAAACCCGATTTTAAATCGTTTGTCCAAAACAAACTCAAAGCATTTATCGTTGCGTATATGAAAAATAGAATATGCAATGTATCCGGTTTATAAAATTTTCTGCCAAACACAAAATCAATCAAAATACATACACCGAATACAATGGTAAAAATATAATTGAAATGTAGATTGAAGTTGAGAGATACTACAAACAACGATATACCGAGTATCAATAGTTTGGAGTGTGTCTTTTGCAATCTAAAATCTTTGTTCGCCAAAAGAATCAATATCAAAGGTAAGGCAATAAAACCGAATATTATTACAGCCCTGTATATATTGATATGGGTGGTTTTGTAGGCGATAAAATCAAACGATATATTGCTATGCAATAATAGTAAGATGATAATCAGAGATATAGGAGTAAACAACAATAAAAACAATTTTTTTTGTTTTCTTACCATACAATATTCATTAAAACATACAAAGATAATATCTTTATTGGTATCTATGCCGATTTATTCTATTTTTCCCTAAAAAAATAACATTGCTGTCCGATAAAAAAACGACATCAATCTGTAATATCTTAATAAGCAACCGGATATATGCTTTTGTTGTGAAAGGGGCTTATCTCGTACATTTGTTTATCGGGTTATTATGAGGTTTTCCCTATATTCCGCATTAGAAAAGATGTGGGGCTATCGGAATGTTTTAGCATTTCATTGGGGCTGTCTTCCCCGGACCCCGACATACTTTTCTTGTCTTGACACAAGAAAAGTATGCAAAAGAAGGTCAAGGCTATAGCTCCGAGCCGACCCACTATGTGCTTGCTCGCTAAACGAAAGAACTCGCTTCGCTCAAACAGGCTTTCGTTCTTAACGCTCGCCTCGCACAGTGGGACACCCCGTCTCTCCACTAATGCCATTTTTGGTTGTTGAAACGTTTACCGTTTTTGTTTAAATGACAAAACGATACCCTCACAG
>JBGXXV010000059.1:0-10765 GCA_041814825.1 Bacteroidota bacterium
GGTCGGCTCGGAACGTCAGCCTTGACCTTTTTTGATTACTTTTTTGTGTCAAGACAAAAAAGTAATTCGGGGCTTGGGGCAGACAGCCCCAATGAAATGGTAAAACATTCCGATAGCCTCATGTCTTTTCTAATGCGGAATACGGAGGAAACCTCATAATAACCCGATAGACAAATGCACAAGATAAGCTCCTTTTACAACAAAAGCATATTTGTATCTGTATATTAAGATATTATAAAGCAATGTCGTTTTTTTTATCGGACAGCAATAATTTAAAATGAATAATGATGTAGATATTATTTTTAGATGTTTTTTTTATACTTCCCAAAATAAAAACACAGCATTGCTTTTGTCTGGCAATGCTGTATTGTTTGATTATTTTGAAAAACAATAATAATTGTTAATTGTTTTCGTAAATATTCCATTTAAATACTTTGTCAGTAGATGTAGATAATGTTATTTTTAATTTTGTACCTACCTGTTCGAATTCTGTATATAGTTGATTATAACCTGTTTTTAGTTGCAAATCCATTACTGCACCATTGTCTCTTTCGTCGGTAAAAGAGCCTGACATTACAGTAGGTTTGTTGCAATAGATAAAGTTAGGATTAATATATTCAAAGTTAATAGAAGATTGTCCTTCTTCCAAATGTAGAAGCGATAAATTATCGACCTCCTTACCGTTTTTATAAAAACGATAACTAACTATACCTATCATAGCCGTAGGGTCGCTAATAGTTATAGTAGGAGGCAATTCGTCGCCTTCGTTAATGGGGTTAAGATATGCATCTGAGATATGTTCCGGAAAAGTTAACGACAGTTTGCCGTTGTTGAATGGAACGCGACACAGAAGAAAATCGTTTTCACTTCTATCGATATAAAATTCGACCTCATCAATCTTTGAAACATAATCGGCTCCGTTTTCGATATTGATTGCGAAAGTATTGTTTGGTTGAGGCTCGTTAGTATTATTTTTGCAAGCCGCCAAAACTGTGATTACCAAAGCGATAATCGAAAGTCTGCTAATAGCTTTTTTCATAAAATTTAATACTGTTTGATTGATTATTATTTGTCTAAAAAAAATCGTGCAAAGGTAATAAAATTTTATTGATAGTTCAAGTATTATGTCACGTTGAAATATACGACTTGTCATTTTCTTATCACATCGAACCCTTTGCCATATACACCCATTACACTTGCCTCCGATATAAAAGCGTCGGGGTCGGTATCTTGGATTATCTGATGAACCTGTTTGGTATCTTTTTTGCGGACAATTACCATAAGCACTTTGCTTTCGGTCTGGCTATACCATCCGATGGCATCGAGAGCCGTTACCCCGCGATGTGCCTCTATATTGATTCTTTTTGCTATCTCTTCGTATTTTTTTGAGATAATGAAAATCTGTACCGACTGTTTGGAGCCCGACAACATCAAATCGACCGAGTATGAGAATACAGCCATTGTAACATAGCCGTAAACTATGGTACGAAAATCGAAATTGATAAAAAACGAAGCCCCTATTATGAAGAGGTCGGCATATAGAAACACTTTGCCGGGCGATACGTTGCGATATTTCGACACTATCATTGCCACAATATCGGTGCCTCCGGCACTACCGCCGTTCTGAAAGGCAATAGCTATGCCAAAGCCCGACAAAATACCGCCTATTATAGCACATATCAGCTTGTCGCCATCTTCGAAAGAGTTGGTAATGATAGTGGGTTCGGGCAAAAAAGTGAGCATAAGGAATGTAAATATCATTCCGTATATTGTCTTGATACCAAAGCTATTACCAAGAATATAAAACCCTATTGCCAGCAGTATGGCATTAACCGCGAAAAAGGCGTAGTTGATGGGTATCAGCTTACCGGTAAGGAAGTGAATATCGGTGGCAAACCCTGTGGCACCGCCACCCACTATCTCGTTGGGAATTAAAAAAGCTACCCATGCTAATACATATAAAAACAATCCGAAAGTAATACCGATATATGAGCGGATTTCGGAATAAATTTTCTGCTTACTTATTGCTGTATGCATATAATTAGTTGATATATTTTTATTTAATGTTTTGTCTTTTGGTTTGTTGCAACACAACTTGTGCTATTTTTTTTGCCGAATCCGAAAAAGCGAGTTTTTGTATATTTTCCCTTAATTCTTTTAGTCTATTGTCGTCTCGTATCAAATCTATTGCCTGTTTTGCCAATATTTGCTTAGCCTTGTTGTCTTCTACCATAATCGTTGCATCTTTGTTTACCAAAGACATTGCATTGTGATATTGGTGGTTTTCGGATACATTAGGCGAGGGTACAAGTATCGACGGCTTACCCAATAGACAGAGTTCCGATATGGAGCTTGCTCCGGCTCTTGATATTACCAAATCGGCTATTCTATAAGCATAATCCATTGCCGATATAAAGTCGGAAACAAACAGATTGCCTAATTTCAGCGGAGTTTCTTCGTGTTCGGCTGTTTGGGGATATAGACTTAATAGTTTTTGTTTTATTTCGGGGAAATAGTATTTGCCGGTTTGCCATATTACCTGAAAATCGGATTTTAACAACTCGTCTATATTGTCTAAAATACTTTCGTTGATAGTTTTTGCTCCGAGCGAACCGCCTATGATGAGCAATGTTTTTTTTGAACTATCAAATCGAAAATGTTCGTATGCGAGGTTAATGTCAATATCGCTTTTCAATATATTCTGACGTATGGGGTTGCCTGTAAGCACTATTTTCGATTTGTCGAAAAAACGCTCCATTCCGTCGTAAGCGACACATATTTTACTCGCTTTTTTTGCCAAAAACTTATTGGTAATACCGGCAAATGAGTTTTGTTCTTGCAGTACTATGGGTACTCTGCAAGCTGCTGCTGCACGCATAGCTGCTGCCGAAACATATCCGCCTACTCCGACGGCTACATCGGGGGCAAAACGGCGTATGATACTTTTGGCTTTTATATAGCTTTTTATGAAGTTAAATATAACTTTGAAATTTTTCCATATCTTTTTGCGTTCGAGCCCTTGAATGTCGAACCCTACAATATTGTAGCCCGCATCGGGGATACGCTCCATTTCCATTCGCCCGTTGGCGCCGACGAATAGAATCTCGCAGTCTGGTTTTGCCTCGCGTAACGCATTGGCAATACTTATTGCCGGGAAAATATGTCCGCCTGTGCCTCCTCCACTTATCAAAAATTTCATTTTACAGAAAAAAATAGCTGTCTATAAAAACTACATATCACTTTTTTGATTTCTAAACCACTCTACGGCAAGCCTATAACCATCGAGACCCAATCCTATTATCGAACCCTTGGCGTAAGCCGAAATAAGAGAGTGATGGCGTATGTCTTCGCGTCGATAGAGGTTAGATATATGCACTTCAACACACTTTGCCGGGACACTTTTTATAGCATCTGCTATCACTACGGAGGTGTGAGAGTAACCTCCGGCATTGATTATTAGCCCGTCGGCGACAAATCCTGCTTTCTGAATAAAATCTACCAACTCGCCCTCTATATTTGATTGGTAATAATCGAAATCGATATTAGGATAGCAGTTTTTGAGGAACTCGAAATAATCCTCAAACGACATATTACCGTATATTTCGGGTTCGCGACACCCTAACAGGTTTAGATTGGCTCCGTTGATAATGGTTAATTTCATAGATTCCCAACGATTGTCGTCTAAATCGTCAAATATGTATTAAAACTGTACCGTAAATCCTACAAGAGCGTTGAAACCCATTGTTTTGTATCCATACCATATTTGTGGGTTCATCTTAGGAGATATTGCCAAAATATTATTTAGTTGCCCGAAAACAGAGACGTTTTTGCTGATATTGTATCCGGCATTCAAATTCAAATCGTATGTAGCGGGCAGTGTTACAATCTCTTGTTTGGTGTTTGTAGTTGCGTCGAAAGCAAACCGTTCGGCTTTCATCTTCGAAGCAAAATAGAAATGGATGCCACCAAAAAATCCTTCACCTACTTTAAATTCCGAACCTACGTTTATAAGCCATTCGGGCGTATGCCACGCGTAGAAGTCCACACTTGTATCTTTTTTGAAAAACCATTTGTTGTATTCCATAGATGCGAACAGATTGATACGCTCTTTTATATTGTAGTTTAGCCCAAGATTAGCCCTGAACCGCCCACCGTTGTTATAAGTTGCCTCGAAATAACGATTATATAAACTATCGGTTGTTCCGGATTTAATAATATTGTTTTTGAAAAACATAGCATTGAATACATATTGGTAGCCGGCCAAAGCATTAAACATCAGTCCTTTGGTGATTTTTACATTCAAACCGCCGTATAAATCGAACGGAGTGTATGTATTGTGCTGTGTTGCGGATAGGTTATAGTATCTGTTTAGAGCTGTGGTATTGGCAAGCGAATTGATACTGTAATCTCCTCCTACACCTGCATATAGATTGAGGATATCGTCCACGAAATAGTCTATTTTCACATCGGGCGACAGTGCTATGACAGGACTTCTGCCGAAGCTGAAAAATGATTTTGCTCCAAGTTTTATTTTCACATTGTCGAAATCCCATAAAAATGCAGGAGTCAAGTACATTATGACATTGGTTTTCCATTTTGCATTGTCTATTCCATAGATATACGGTATAGTCGTCGTAGTTTGATTGTCTCTGTTGTTGTAGAAAAACACTTTGGCTCCACCCTCTGCAATAAGCGAATTGTCGTCTAACTGCAAGTCTATTTTGCCGATGGCGTTTACGTTGTGTTCGGCGACTTTGGCTGATGTTGTATGCAGATGATAATTCAAATAGGCGTTCCAATACAAATCGCTTGAGTTGCGTTCTCTGTTTTTTAGTCCGAGAGTCAAATCGATGGCGTTGAAAGATTGATTTTTGGCAAAGTTGCTGTCTGCATTGGCATTGAGTGGCTGTATATCATTGTCTTTACCGTAATAGTTGAAAGACTCATTGCCCAGCATTGCCGACATATAAAACTGATTGTCGTCAAAATTAGTATTGAAGTTTATATCCAAAGCAGTATTAAAAAGTTTTTTGTTGCCGTCGCTTATGCTCAAAATACCATCGTGATGAACAAAAACATCAAAATATCCGTCGCCCGTATTCCAAACAGGATACCAAAAGTCTCCGAGCCAGCCGAACAGAGGACCGAATCCCAGACGGGCAAAGCCCGACTTGCCGTATCGTCTGTTGATAGGGTTAAACTGTTTGGGTTGTAACGGTACGAGCGTAGAGGCTTTTATATCGTATAGTTTGATATATTCGCTAAAAGCAGGATTTGCCTTTTGTATTTTGGGGTCTTCTGCCTGTAAATTGATATTAGGGCGGTCTATCGGAGTGATTTCGGGAGTGTACTCTCTCTCTATCTGTATGTTACGGATAGTTTTTATACTGTCGTTCTTCTGTGCCGAAGCCAAAAGAGATATGGCAAGTATAGCCGAAAGTAATGATATTTTCAGTGTGTCGAAACTCATATTTATTATGTTTTTTATGTAAAATAACTTACAAAAGTAACTATTTTTATTGATAAAATAATAAGACTGCAATATCTTTTATAAATATAAACACAGTCAATGCCTTTTTTGTGCAGAAAAAAATCGGAAATTATTGAATACTTTTGCCCAATATTCCCAAAACTATGCCTGCGAGCGACAAAAGCATCAATACTCCGCCTGTTATGAAGTTTAATACTTTGAGTCCTCTGGTTTTGAATTTTTTACGAAATATACCTACTATGAGAGTTAAAGATACCCACCAAGCAAGTGCACCTACTGCAATTGACGCTAATCCGAGCAGTACTTCATAAATGTTTTTCGATGAGAAAAAATTGAACCTCGCAAAGAGAGCGATGAACAAAAAGATGATGATAGGATTGCTGAAACATAGCCCGAAAGCCGATGTATAGGTGCTTATAAGGTTGCGGTTCGATGTGCCGATGCTTTGGTCGGAGAGCCCTTTTTCGGGTTTTTTGTTGAAAATAAGATAACCGAAAACGAATAGCACCATAGAGCCGACTATCTGAATAACAAAACGATATTGCTCTACAAACTCTATTATAAAGTTCATCGAAAAGCCCACCAATAGGGCGTAGATAAGGTCGGATGTGGTGGCTCCAAGCCCTGTTACGATGCCGTTGATACGTCCTTTGTTTAGTGTCCTTTGAATACACAAAACGCCGAGCGGACCGGTAGGTGCCGATACCAAAACTCCAATAATTATTCCGGTAATTATAATATTTATCATCTATTCGAATATATCTTTCATTTATCTGTTTTAATAATCCAAAAGTATTATTTATAGACCGCCACGCCTAAGCACCAATGCACTACGACTCGGTATGTATAACCTCAACCACTCTTTGCCGTCTATGTCGGAGGGTTGGGTAAAATGCTCTATGGTGTCGTCCGACAAACCGAACCCGCCGTATAGGGTATTGTCGGTATTAAGTATTACTCTGTATGAGCCGGCCTCCGTCAATATACCGTAATCGGTATAAGAGTGCGACGGCGAGAAGTTGAAGACAAATACCAAATCGCCCCGTCGGTAGGCGAGTACTTGGTCGTACTCCTTATCCCAAAGTTTTTCGATAGGCGTTAGGTTAAACTCCTCTACCGAGGCGATTAACCGTATCATATCGCGGTCGAATTTGCCGAGATGATGATATAGATAACTCTCGTTATCGACCAACTCCCATTGGCGTTTGGCATACTTATAACTCCAATCGTTGTCCTGACGCGGAAAATCTATCCACTCGGGGTGTCCGAACTCGTTGCCCATAAAGTTGAGATAACCGCCATTGATAGTGGTTGCCGTTATCAGCCTTATCATCTTGTGCAGAGCCACCCCGCGCGATACTGCAAGTGTTCGGCTCGATTGCTCAAAATGCCAATACATATCGGCATCTACAAGTCGAAATATTATGGTCTTGTCGCCTACAAGGGCTTGGTCGTGGCTCTCGGCATACGAAACGGCACGTTCGTCGCTGCGACGGTTGGTAAGTTGCCAGAATATATGCCCCACTTTCCAATGTTCGTCGGGTACCTCTTTTATATATTTTATGAAAAAATCGGGTATGCCCATTGCCATTCGGTAGTCGAACCCCATACCGCCATCGGTCTGTTTGGAGGCAAGTCCGGGAATACCGCTCATATCTTCGGCAATAGTGATGGCATCGGGCTTTAGCTCGTGTATAAGTTTGTTTGCTAATGTGAGGTAGCAGATAGCATCGCCGTCTTGGTTGCCGTCGTAGTAGTCGGCATAACTGATAAAATTCTGCTCCAATCCGTGATTGAGGTATATCATAGAGGTAACACCGTCGAAACGGAAACCGTCGAAATGGTATTCGTCGAGCCAAAATTTGCAGTTTGACAACAACAGATGTATCACCTCGTCTTTGCCGTAGTCGAAACAAAGCGAATCCCACGCCCTATGATAACCGCGAGTGCCTTTATGGAAGTAAAGCGACGGATTGCCGTCGAAATTGCCCAACCCCTCGACCTCGTTTTTTACCGCATGCGAATGAACAATGTCCATTATAACGGCTATACCGTAGCCATGAGCCTCGTCGATAAGCTCTTTGAGCTCCTCAGGTGTACCGAAACGCGAAGAGGCAGCAAAAAAGTTCGATACGTGGTATCCGAACGAACCGTAATAGGGGTGTTCCTGTATTGCCATTATCTGGATACAGTTGTATCCGCCCTCCGATATGCGGGGCAAGATATTGCGACGAAATTCGGAATATGTCCCCACACGCTCCTCCGATGTAGCCATGCCGATGTGGCATTCGTATATTAGAAGCGGGTCTTTGGTCGGAGTGAAATTTTTATTTTTAAAAACAAATCCGTTTTGCGGAGTCCATACCTGTGCGTTGAAAATCTTTGTATGTTCGTCTTGTACTACTCGCCGAGCATAAGATGGCAGACGTTGCCCCGCTCCGCCTTGCCACTCGATGAGTAGTTTGTAGAGTTGCCCGTGGCAAAAGGTGTCATCGGGGAATATCCCCTCCCAACTGCCGCCTGCAATTGGGTTTAGGCGGTAACGTTCGTCTTTTTGCCAATGGTTTTGCTCGTTCAAGATATAAATAGCCGTTGCGTTTGGGGCGTATTCGCGAAACACCCACTCGCTGCCGATACGATGCAACCCATAAAAGAGATGTCCATTGGCGAAGTCCGATAGCGACTTATGGTTTCGGATAAGCTCTCTTTCGCGTCTGACGGCATAGAGATGTCGTTGTTCTATTGCCGATTGGTAGGGTTTTAGTAAAGGGTCGTTCTCTATTATCTTTAACACAGGCATTACGGTCTTAATTTGGTGTTGTTCTCTAAAAATGGTTATAGCTTATATCCGACACTTCCAAGTAGCGAAAACCCCAATACGGTGTTGTAGTCTGCCGAGAGGTCGAACCGCCAATTGTCGAGACGAATACCTGCTCCGATAGTCGGGCGGAAATCGTTGTAGCCATACGCCCCAATTCTTACAATAAACGCATCTGCCACAGAGTAGTGGAAGCCGGTAGCCCAGCGGAGCGGTGAGGTTATCTCTTTGTCGAACTGTACGAGCCAAAGCACCTCTTGACGTATCTTGTACTGCGACCCAAGCGAAATAACGGTTGGAAGAGTTTTTTTGTCGTATTCGCCCTCGACCGTCGAGAATGTGGGGTTAAATACTTTGAATGCCAACGAAAAGTTGTCGGAGACATCGACCTGAACTCCTACTTGTGCAGTCAGAGTTCCTCTATATCGGTTTACCGAAGATATAAACATTGTGTAATATACCGCTTCGGCTCCGAGCGAAAACCTATCGCCAAACTTACGTCCGAAGCTGAGCGAGGCGAGCATTTCGTTATATTCCGAATAGCCGAATTGCGAGAATCCTACTCCGATATTGATATATCGTGTGGGCAACCACGTATTTACGGACTTGGTGGCAAGTTTCGGGCTTATATAGCGATTTTCGTAAATGATACCTACACCGAAACTGCCCATTCTGCCGAGGGTGGCAGGGTTGTCAAACGGTAGCCACTCGCTCTGATAAGCTACTGATGCGTTACCTGCTACATACGACGAAGGTATGACAGAGGTCTGTTGAGCCACCGCGGACGATAATCCCACTAAAAAAACGATAAAAAACAATGTATATTTCATTATTACCGATATTTTTTGCAAAGATACAAATTAGTATTGAGTTATTCAGCGATTTGTCTTGATTTTGTGTAATGGTGTGTATTATAGGGTTTTGGGTCGATATATAGTGTCGAAAAGCTAAGAATAGTTTTTTGTTTATGATACTATGCCGAAAGGTTGTATTTTTCTCGAAAAAATGCTTTTTTATATAAAACTTTCGGAGAGGTATAAATGTTTTTTTTGCAAAAATAAAAAACATTTATTAACTTTGTAGGCGAAGTATTATCATCTCAATAGGTAATCTTATGAAACTGCTTTACTATAAGCCGAGAGTTCTTCTAAGCAGTTGCAGAGTAGCGATAGGCTTGGAAGAGGATAGGGAGGTAGGCACTACCTCGCCCGCAGGTCTGTCTGTGGCTTACCGAAATAGTTTCCCACAAATAACATATAACACTTACCGTCGATACCTGCCACGTGTCGGCATTGTCGTATGCTTCTGCTCCGTATGGCGGTAGTAGCCGTATGGAGGGCTGTGAGGTATGCCTCTGTCATTCGTTGATAATGTGTATGGCGGGCAATGCTCAAAGCCAAAGGAAGCCACCCTTGGATAGCCATACACAAAGAGGGTTTTAGCTTTTATCCCACACCCAAAAAAGTACAAATACAATTTATAATATAAATATCTTAAATTTTAAAAATTATGAAACGTATAAAAATATTGTTAGTTCTCAGTCTGGTAGTATCTATGATTATGGGATTGGGAGCGTGTGAAAAAGAAAAAAATGGACAAGCGATGTTTTACTCTGATGTTTTTACGGTTATTAATTGTATAGTAGATAGTGTTTCTCTGTATGTTGATGATGTATATGTGGGAGAAATACGAAGAAAGACCGATGCCGACGTACAAGCACCATTCACGGGAGAAGACGTTCCTCTTTATATACAAAACTCACAAAAACCGTTTATTAAAGACTTTACCGTAGGACAGCATAGTTATTATGCTAAAATGAAAGGTGATTGTAGTAACCATTGGAAAGGAACTTTTAAAATAGAGAAAAATAAAACTGCAGAAATATATTTATTAACAACTGAATCTATAAAATAAAGGATATTGTTATGAAAAAAGCTTTTATTATCGTAAAAACATCTAAGTATAGCAAAGAAGTTATCTTTACAAGCAAAATAATTAAGTCTAATCAATAAATAGTACCAAATTATGAAAAAGGGTCTTATTCTGACAATTTCAATAGTTTTTGCGTTAAATCTGTTTGACATCTTACCAAATAGCGACAAACTTTCTTTTGTTTTTTTGTAAAAATAAAAAACATTTATTAACTTTGTAGGCGAAATATTATCATCTCAATAGGTAATCTTATGAAACTGCTTTACTATAAGCCGATAGTTCTTCTAAGCAGTTGCAGAGTAGCGATAGGCTTGGAAGAGGATAGGGAGGTAGGCACTACCTCGCCCGCAGGTCTGTCTGTGGCTTACCGAAATAACTTTCCACAAATAACATATAACACTTACCATCGATACCTGCCACGCTTTGGCATTGTCGCCCGCTTCCGCTCCGTATGGCGGTAGTAGCCGTATGGAGGGCTGTGAGGTATGCCTCTGTCATTCGTTGATAATGTGTATGGCGGGCAA
>JBGXXV010000060.1:0-3509 GCA_041814825.1 Bacteroidota bacterium
CACAAGTCCGATGTGGGTCGAGCCGAAAGCGTGCCGCAATTCTTTTTTACTTCGTCGTTTTGCTCTCGCTCGGCATAGGTCGAACAAGTTCGGCTCTGCCCTCGCTCAATCGCAAAAGTGCTAACTTTTTATTCTTATAAAGAAAAAAGTTAGTCGGGGTTTGGGGCGGATAGCCCCAACCTAAACCAGAAGAAAACGAGATTGGTGCTTTGGTACGATTGATAATATATTGGATAGTAATGAAATTTTACAAACAAAAACTTTTATCGGACACTAATAGTTTTTTATTGTTTCGTCAGTTTATCAAAAACTTCAATCGGTTTTGCAGATTTACTTCTGCCATACCGCCGTCAATATCGAGAAACAACAGGTTCATATCGGGGTACAGTTGCTTTATTCGTCGCTCTATGCCTTTGGCTACCACGTGATTGGCTATGCAGCCGAAGGGTTGCACGCAAACAACTCTGTTGATTCCCTCTTTCGAGAAATTGGCTATATCGCCGGCTATAAGCCAACCCTCTCCAAACTGGTTGGAGAGGTCGATTATCTCTTTGGCATATTCGGCTATTTCAAAAATCGACTTATGATGAGTGTAAAACTTCGATTGTCGCATAACGACATCGTAGCGGGATATTATTTTATCAAACAGTTTTTGGAAAAACGGCAATATCAGCCTTGTGGTAAGACTCAATCTTTTTAGCCCGTTATGCGTGTTTACTTTTTGGTTTACAAACGATTGTGTAAAGAAATGTAACATCGGCGGTACTACCACTTCGTACCCCTGCTCACGTAGCCAACGCGTGATATTGGCTTGTCCGTAATTGTTGTATTTTACAAAAATCTCGCCGATAAGCCCTATTTTAGGCAACTCTTTGTGTGTGGCAACCTCAATATTATTGAAATCATCGACCGCCTCTTTGAGCAACGGCAATAGCCCTCTGTGCCTGTTGTTTTCTATACATTCGACGGCACGGCTCATATATTTGTCGAATAGCTTTTCGGGTAACTCTTTGTCTTTGGCTCTGACCACAGCCGACGAATAGATTTGGTTTAGCGAATCGCCAAACATAAAAGCCGACGTAATAAGAGGAAGCATTTTGATAATAGGCAACTTAAATCCGGGCTGATTGTTCTGATGGATACCGCCAACCGCCACCGATATTACAGGGATATTGCCATAGCCTGCATTTTTTAGCCCTGTTTTGATAAACGACAGATAGTTGGTAGCACGGCACTGCCCGCCTGTTTGCGTAATGGCAACGGCAAGATTGTCGGGCGAATAACGCCCTGTCTCTATCTCGGCTATGAGGTCGCCCAAAACGAGCGTAGCAGGATAACATACCTCATTGTGTCCGTATTTCAGCCCGATGTCGGCGGAGTGTTTCGAGGTTTTAGGGCAGTTTACGAAGTTGTAGCCTGCCACCTTTGCCAAGGCAGGTATCAACGGCGACAAAAAGTCTGTAAACCAAGGTATCAGTATGGTTTTGTTTTTGTCTTTTTTAGTAAAAATGGCATTGTAGCCACTGTATTGTTGGTTGGTTTTGTTCACTTTGTTTTTAATAAGCTATAATAATGTAAATCAATGATTTTGTTGTTCTTTATTGCTGCCTGTTTTTAGTATTGCTTTCCCGTCCACCACGATAGCAAAATCGGTGGCAGGTTTCGGTTTGTTCATACACATTTCGATAAACCGTACAGCATCGTTTTCGGCATAATAGTATGAAAGATAGCCTCTTAGGTTATTCCAAATATTGATGTTATTTGCATTTTCGGCAAGCGAAATGCTGTCGGTCAGTCGCCACTCTCGCAATTCAAAACTATTGTTCATTTTTTTATTCGATTAAAAATAAAAATACTATCTTAACCTTTGGCGGTTTTCAGGCTCTCGATTAAACTTCTTATTCTAAGACGTATAGAGCCGGGTGAGGCTATCTCGTCAATTCGTAGTACGGTATGGTTTTTCCCCGCTTGACGCAATATTTGGCTGATTTCCTCCATATAGAACGAGTCGGGACCGCATCCGAATGAGTTGAGCTGTATAAACTGTACGTTGTCGGGGAGCTTTGCCACCTCCATAGCGGCGTGTACCACACGGTTGGGATACGACCATTGCGATACCATATTCAGCCGTTTGAATCCGTCGCCGAGTCGCTCGCCCAAGCGAAACCGTCTGTTTTTGGGTAGTTTTTGGGGTTGCGGTTCGAGAAAAACGTCGTCTGTGAGAGCCGTAATGCCGAGGTCGGCAAGTATTTGTCCGACTTTCTGATTGACAAGGCTATCGGCGTGGTACGGGCGACCGGCGACGACGAAGACCATTTCGCCCGACTCCAAACATTTTTTCAAAAGTTCTTTTTGGCTGATTATTAGGTTGTTTTTGATTTCGTTGCGAAAATGCCAAGCAGTATCGAAAGCGTTATCGAACATCGCTTTATCGACCCCCAGAGTCTGAAAATAGCGGTACGCTTGTTTTTTCAACACATCTGTTTCGTGAAACGATACCACAGGCTTATCGAAAGCAATACCGAAATTGCCTTCGGGGTCGATAGCCGAGCGTATAACCTCCGGATATCCGCTTACCACAGGGCAGTTGAACGAGTTGTTCGACTTGTCCCACTCCTTAGCCTCTTTCTGTACAATGGGGTAAAAAATCCTGTCCACCTTAGCCTCTATTAGCCATAGTATATGCCCGTGAACGAGTTTGGCAGGGAAACATATATTGTCGCTCATCACCGATGAAATACCTTTTTGGTAAAGTTCCATATTCGACTCGGGCGAAAGCAACACCTCGAAACCGCATTCGACAAACAGTTTTTGCCAAAATGGGTAGTTTTCGTACATATTCAAAACACGCGGAATACCTATTTTCATCTTCTTATTGGCTGAATATCAAATCGTTTTTAGTGTCAAAAGCATTTGTGCCTTTATGTACGGTTGCGTTTCGGTTGAAAAAATACTTTTCGCATTTATTGCCCGAATAACACACATTGCCATTGTCGAAGGTAAACTTCAACAGTCGGCATTGATTGGTGCAACCCTTGCATTGAAGCTCTTTGGTTTGGTATTGAAGTTGGAAATTTTTTTGGAAACTCTCGCTGTCAGCCTTTTGAGTAGCCTCGCTGCGTTGCTCACGAGCATAGAGAGCAGCTCCGAAAGCCCCCATCAGTTCGGGCGAGTCGGTAGATGATACCTTCTTTTGACTTAGTACTTCAAGTGCACGGAATACCGCATCGTTTTTAAACGTACCGCCTTGCACTACAATATTGTTGCCTAAAATATTCAGATTGCTTATTTTCAGTACTTTAAAAAGACAGTTTTTGACTACCGAATAAGCCAAGCCCGCTGCAATATCGTCTAAAACGGCATTCTGACGTAGCGACTGCTTTACTTTTGAGTTCATAAAGACCGTGCAACGAGTGCCCAAATCCACAGGCTACGGCGAAGAGCTTATAAAACAAGCATTTAACCTCGATTTCGGGATAGTCGAGACCATAGCTCACCTTATGGGAGCC
>JBGXXV010000061.1:0-13819 GCA_041814825.1 Bacteroidota bacterium
ATTATACCATTATCGAAAGCACGCCCTGTTATGATTTTGCTTGCTGCCAAATCGTAGTCGATAAAGCGGTCGAGTATCACCTGAACATTGCCTGCTCCCACACCGTACGATGGTTTACCCGACGAATAAGCCGACTTGACCATAGGCATACCGCCTGTTGCCACCGTTACATCGCACATAGCCATAAGAGCCTGTGTCTTTTCGATGGAAGGTTCTTCCACTACTTGTACCATACCTTCGGGAACACCGAGATGTTTTATGGCATCATTAATCATCTTTACTGCCAGAGACGAACAGTTTTTGGCTTTCGGGTGTGGGGCGACGATGATTGCATTTTGGGTTTTTAGAGCAAACATAATTTTCGACATCGGTGTTACGATGGGGTTTGTCATTGGTGTTATACCTGCTACAACTCCGATGGGTTTTGCTATCTCTATAAGATTTGTTTTGTCGTCGATATGGAGTATTCCTATCGACTTCTTGTCTTTCAGGTCGTACCATACACCTTTCGACTTGTTACGGTTTTTGGCAACCTTGTGTTCATAAACGCCCATACCTGTCTCTTCGACGGCAAGTTTTGCCAAATATTCGGCATTATCGAATATGGTTCGTGCCGCAATTTTACAGGCTTCGTCCACATCTGCCTGGTCGAATGTTTGACAGTAAATTTGTTGTGCCTTGCGGGCAGCTTTAATCATTGTTTCGATTTCATTATTTGCAGTTTTTTCCATTGTGTGATAGGAGGTTTGGATTGTTTCTAAGATAAAATCAGTTTTATATTTTTTATTAATACAGTTTTTTATAAATATTATATATCTCTTCTTTTGTGAGTTCTACATAGTTGTTGGCAAGCAACCGCTGTTGGGTATTTATTACACTGTCGGTAAAATTTTCCATATCAGATTCTTTCATTCCATAGTTTTTCAGTGAGTTTTTTGTGAGGAGGTGCGACAGTAGATTATCCATATCTTCATATACGTTTTGAATAGGGCTATTCAAAGCGTTAGATAGAATTAGATTAAGTTCTTTGATACTGCCTTGTGGTGATTTTGTCTGATATAATTTGAATATTTCAGTAAAAAATTGGTAATTAGCCTCGCCGTGTGGTACGTGATATGTACCACCCAATGGGTACGACAGAGCATGGACAGCCCCAACTCCCGCATTACCAAAGGCAATACCGGCATAGTTGCTTGCTATGAGCATATCGCCCAAACGTTCGAAGCGATACTCCGTACCATATTGTGCTATTTTTGAAAAAACATCAATTATAATCTCTATTGCGGCACGGCTGTATAGTCGTGTATAAGCGTTGGCTTTGGGCGAGACATAGGCTTCGGTGGCATGAATGAGGGCATCTATCGAACTTGCTGCATAAAAACGGAACGGTAATCCTTTGAGTAATTCGGGTATCAGTACGGCATCGTCTGCAAATAGGGTTTCGTCAGCCAATCCCATTTTTGTGTGTTTCGATTTTATTTCTGCTATCGAGATATTTGTAACCTCACTGCCTGTACCGCATGTAGTAGGCAAAATAATAAGTTGTTTGTCTTTTATCAGAGGTATTTTGCGTTCGAAGGCATCGGTTACATTGGTAAGGTTTTTTAGTACAAACAGTTTCGATATGTCGATGACTGTTCCTCCTCCGACTGCAATAATACGGTCGAACTCCTTATGACCGATGTCTGCAAGCATTGCATTCATCATTTCGTCCGAAGGCTCTCCAAGTCCGTACTTCTCTTGCATCACGAAGTGGCATTTAAGATTCAAAGGCATCATAAACGGTTCATAAAGAAAACCGTTGGTAACAACCAAGTCTTTTTCGTTCAGGTCGAACTCTGCGGCGAAATCGGCAAATCGTTCGAACTGATGTAACCTACTTTTTAATTTTAACAGTTGCATTATAATTATTTTTATTTTAATTTTTTAATTTCGACATTACATTACAATAGGTTTTGGCTCTTTTACTCAATTATTTCGGTATTTTAATCAACAATTTCGGTACTTTAATCCAAGTTTGGGGTCTTACAATCAATTTTTTTACCCCAAAAATTCGGCTATTCAACCCGAATCGTTTGTTCACAAACCACATTCGGATTAAAATCCTGCCCAATACCTCAAAAATATTACCAAACTTCATTGCTTACTATACTACATTTTACATTTCTTTATTATATATTCTTTCAAGCTCTTTTCTAAAATCGGGGTGTGCTATTGCAATAAGGCTTTTGGCACGCTCTTTTAATGTTTTACCTTTCAGATGTGCTATGCCATACTCCGTTACCACATAATCGACATCGTTGCGAGAGGTGGTAACGGCTGCTCCGTGAGTCAAAAAAGGCACTATTCGCGATACCGTACCTTTTGCGGCAGTAGATGGCATAGCCATTATCGACTTGCCACCGTTGGAAAGCATAGCCCCGCGTACATAATCGACCTGTCCGCCTACACCGCTAAACTGCTTTACTCCAATGGTTTCGGACGCCACCTGTCCCATTAAATCGACTTCTATACAAGAGTTGATGCTTACCATACGTTCGTTTTTCATTATCGTTATAGGATTGTTTACATAATCTACCGGATAGAGTTCCACATCGGGATTGTTATTTACAAAGTCGTAAAATCGCTTGCTTCCCATCAAAAATGTTGCTACCAACTTACCCTTGTGCAACGTCTTACGGCTGCCGTTGATAACGCCCTTTTCGACCAAATCTATAACCCCGTCCGTAAACATTTCGGTATGGATACCGAGGTCTTTTTTGTTGTGCAGACACATAAGTACGGCATCGGGAATAGCTCCTATACCGAGTTGTAAGGTAGAACCGTCTTTTACGAGTTCGGCACAGTATCCGCCTATCGCCTTTTCGACTTCGCCTATCTTGGAAGGCAATATTTCGGGTAATCGATTGGCACAAGGTACTATATAATCTATTTCGGATATGTGTATAAAATTGTTTCCTCCGATATGCGGCATATTTTCGTTCATCTCTGCTATTACTATTCGTGCCTCTTTTGCGGCAGGTTTGGTATAGTCGCACGACAGTCCGAAACTGCAATTGCCCATTACGTCGGGAGGGGTAACCTGTATAACGGCTACATCTACCGGTAATTGTCTTCTGCGAAACATATAGGGGATTTCAAAAAAGAAACAAGGCATAAAATCGGCTCTATTGTCGGCAATAGCCTTACGGGAATTGCTCCCTACAAAGTTGGTTATATGGCGAAAATGTTTTTCCATACCCTCTGCCATATAATCACCTTCTCCAAGGCACAACATATGATATATACCTACATTCTCGAATCTCTCTTTGTGGCGGACAAGAGCCTGCGGTACCTCTTGGGGTACGCCCGCTGCATGCGAAAACACTACCATATCTCCATTGTTAATGGCTTTTATGGCTTCATCGGCGGTTACCGTTTTTTCCGAAAATGGTTTTTCTCTATTTTTCATCTACTGTTTTTTTAATATATTACGGGCAATGTCTATAAGTTCGTCGCTCACGGTATTCCACAAGATGATACGGTCTATTTCACTGCCCAATTCGCCTTTGATGGAACTCACTACTATCTCTTCCATAGTTTTTTGTGCTGCGGGGCAAGCACTGCATGCCCCCGACAGCTTTACTTTTGCATTTCGCCCGTCCACCCCGACAAGGGCTATATCTCCCCCGTGTGTATGTAGTATGGGGCGAACTTTTTCGCTAATGATTTTCTCTATTTTTTGCCCAAGCATCATCTTTTGTCTTTACTTGTGTCTATTTTTGCTATATGTTTTGCCATCTCTTTTTTGGCTTCTATATTGCCTTGTCGTGCTATCATTACGCGTTGTGCCTGTGGCGACCCCGCTCCGTGCATCGACTCTGTACGATAACCCACCGCTGCCGTACCAAGTGTAATGTTTTCTATCAGTCGAAGTACACGCATACGGTTTTCGGTATCTTTGCCTACGGCACCTTTCAGATATTTACGAACGTAATGCCCTATTGCTTCGTTGTGCAAATCCTGTTCGGCAGGCATCGTAACCATCAATCCGCCGGCTATATCTTCGGCCAAACGCGCTATCTCATACGGGAAACGCGTTACATTCTGTTTATTGACATTAGCCAACAACAAATCTACCATATAGTTGCCCGCCGGCATAGGTTTGCCCAGAGCCGAACAAGCTACGGCACAGCACCAAAGTGTTTCGTTTAGATGCACCATTTCGATTAGTTTGTCTTTGATATGACTTGCCTTAGGTACTCCGTTATAATCGGCAGCTAAGGCGGCTGCTCCTATGAGTACATCGCCCACACCTGTTTTGCAGGCATAAGATTGGCGATGATAGCCCGCAAATCGTTCGACCAGCATTCCGGCAAACTCGTATTCTCCACACATAAATACACGTTCGTTTGGAACAAAAACATCGTCGAATATTACGAGGGCTTCGTGTCCGCCATACTCGGTATTACCTACATCTATATCCGCACCTTGTTCCATTTTGCGGGTATCGCACGATTGACGCCCGTAAATCATAATAACACCTTCGGCATCGCCCGGTACGGCAAAAGATACTGCATAATCTTTGTCAGCCTCTTTCAGGGCAATGGTAGGCATTATTAGGTGTTCGTGAGAATTTACGGCTCCTGTTTGATGTGCTTTTGCTCCACGTACTACTATACCGTCCGAACGAACCTCAACTATACGGAGGTACAAGTCTTTGTCCTCCTGTTCCGAAGGCGACAGCGAACGGTCGCCCTTGGGGTCTGTCATAGCACCGTCCACCACAAGGTCGTTGTCCTGTACATATTTCATATATTCTACGAAACGTTTGTGGTAGTCGGTATTGTGGGTAGCATCAATCTCGAAAGTTGTGGCATAAATGGCATTAAAAGCATCTAAGCCTACACAACGTTGGAAACACGAGGCAGTTTTTTGCCCCATAAGGCGCTGCATTTTTATCTTTTTGATTAAATCGTCGGTGCTTTGGTGCAGGTGTGTAAATCTGTTGATAGTTTTTCCGGTGATGTTGGAGGTGGCGGTCATTAATTCTTTGTATTCGTCCTGTTGAGCAAGCTCATAGGTAAGTGCTATCGAATTCATAGACGGACGAATCATAGGGTGGTCTACGGGGTTGTCTATTTTCTCTCCCATAAAATAGACGTTCAGTTTCATTTTGCGAAGACTCGCAATGTACTCTTCTCGTGTCATCATAGAATATTAATTTCTTTTTAATTTATATGAATAAAAATGTTGGTTTCACATACACGCACATAGACAACACACCTCAAAAAAAAAGATGCAAGGTTTATGTTTTTTCCCGATAAAAATGCTTTAATCTCTTACCGAAACATCGGAAAGAGTGCTATCGAAGCATTCAATAAAATAAATAATTTATTAATATCTTTTACTCGTTTTGTTCAAACATTCCCTAAACAAAAGGAGCTCTTGTTTGGCAGGTCTTCTGGCTTATTCCGTATTTTGCGGGTCTTCCCTTCTCTTTTTCGGAGAAAGTGACACTTGTAGAGCAAAATCACTATAAAGAATTTACAGCTGGGGATACAGCTCCGGTTTTGCACCGGATTCCCTTTTCAATCTCATATCTCACATCAAAAATATGAAATCACCAACACAAGTGCAAAGGTAATACTATTTTTTTTTCTACAAAAGATATTTTTGTTTTTTTTTAGAAAAATGTGTGCAATTATGCGAGTAAAATAAAACGGGAGAGCAACACGAACTTATTTGAATTGCCAAACAATAGCAAAATGGCGAGGTCTATTTTTTTTCACGAGTTTTGTATGATTATTCCATACGTTTTTTTTTTTGAAAGGCACTAAAAATTCAGATACGATTAATTTCTACATATCTAATATCTTCTCCGCTATGCGCAGTTTGGCACTTCTGGCTCTGGGGTTTAGGTTAATCTCTTCGGCAGTGCCTGTAATGGATTTTGATATGCTTTTGAGCGGAGCAATCAGATTGCCGTAAAAGTCTTTTTGTGGTACTCCGTTGAAGTTACCCGTTTTGAAGTAGTTTTTCACCAATCTGTCTTCGAGCGAATGGTACGATATAATAGCTATCCTGCCTCCTACTGTGAGCAAATCGACCGACCGACGTAGTAATGTTTTCAGGGCATCGAGCTCGGCATTGACCTCGATGCGGATAGCCTGAAATATCGGTGCCATATCTTTGTTCTCCTTGCCTTTGGTGCAGAATGGACGAACTATGGCAACAAGCTCGGCGATAGTACGTATCGGCGACTCCTTCCGCTTTCGGACAATGGCAGAGGCTATTCGACGCGACTGACGAAGCTCGCCGTATTGATACAATATATCGGCTATCCGCTCCTCGTCGTAAGTGTTGAGCAACTTTTCGGCAGTAAGTGTCGATAGTTGGTTCATTCGCATATCGAGAGCTCCGTCAAAGCGATACGAAAAACCTCGCTCGGCTTCGTCGAAATGGTGCGACGACACGCCCAAATCAGCCAAAATACCATCAACCTTACTCTCTCCGTGGTATTTTAGAAAATTCGCTATATGTTTAAAATTGCTTCTTACAAAGGTAAAACGGCTATCAGGCAGAGCATTTTTATATGCGTCAATATCCTGGTCGAAACCATATAGCCTGCCATCTTTGCCGAGTTTATCGAGTATTGACTTGGAGTGTCCGCCTCCTCCGAAGGTGCAATCGACATATACGCCATCGGGCTTTATTGCCAACGCCTCGATAGTTTCGTTCAATAAGACAGGGATATGATACATTCTTTTTTTAGTAATAAATGATTAATTATTATAAAAACGGGACTTATTTTACCGCAAATTGTGATATTATGGGAATAATTTCTATTTTTGCAAAATTATAATTTTTTTCCAAATCGAATAACCATATTTTTATGAACATAACATACAAGATTCAAACAACAATAATAGCTTTATTATTAATACCTCTACCGCTTCTATCACAAATAAAAGGCAAAGTACAGACTACCGACAAAAGCCCTGTAATAGGGGCATATATCAATTGGCAAGGCACCGATATGGGTACCACTACCAACTCGGAAGGTTTTTTTTCGATACCCACAACAGAACTTTCCGATACGCTTTTGATAAGTTCGGTAGAGTATGCTACCGTTAAACAGTACGTTAGCAAAGATGAGAGCTACCTCACAATTACCCTCTATACAAGTTACGACTTGGAAGGTGTAACAGTTATGGCAGGCAAAAAATCGACCCTCAACGACCGTATTTCGGTGCAGTCGATACAAAAAATCACCTCTTCGGAGCTAAAACGCGCCGCCTGCTGCAACCTGTCGGAGAGTTTCGAGACAAACCCCTCGGTCGATGTAAGCTACAGCGATGCCGCCACCGGAGCCAAACAGATAAAACTACTCGGGCTAAGCGGTCTGTATGTTCAACTTATGACCGAACAGGCTCCAAACCTCAAAGGAATAGCCACCCCCTACGGCTTGGGATATATACCCGGTCCGTTTATGGAGAGTATCCAGATAACCAAGGGAGCAGGCTCGGTAGTAAATGGTTATGAGGCTATTACAGGACAGATAAACGTCGAGTACAAAAAACCGCAAAACGCCGATAAGCTATCTGTCAACCTCTTTGTGAGCGACGCCGGAAGAGTAGAAGCAAATGCCGACGGTGTATTCAAAATCAACGACTACCTGTACACAGGCGTACTGCTACACGCATCAGACGAGCTACTCGAACAAGACAGAAACAGCGACAACTTCCACGATATGCCTATGGTACGCCAATTCAACGGTATCAACCGCTGGTATTACAAACGTAATAATTTTATTTCGCAACTCCTTCTGCACGGTATATCCGAGCGACGTATGGGCGGACAGTTGAAAGGCGACTATCACATTCATATCGACACTAAACGTTACGATGCTTTCTGGAAAAACGGTTATATCCTCAACAACGACCGCGATATGAGCATAGGGCTGATACTCAAAGGCTCGTGGCAGGAACTCGACGCACGATACGGCTTGCGTGGATACAACGGCAAACAGTTTTCGTTATATACGAACCTAATTTTTCAAACCGAAATAGCACCGAAACACAAGATTTCGACAGGCATAAGTACAAGTTACGACAATTTTGTCGAAAACCTCACAAAGGTGATGGCTGTGCAAGAATTCAAAAATGTGGGCAAACGTGAGTTTTTATCGGGAGTTTTCGCCGAATACACCTACAACCTCGACGATAAATTTGTACTACTTGCAGGCATACGTGGCGACTACAACGCCTATTTCGACAAATTCGTAGCTACACCTCGTCTGCACCTCAAATATTCGCCGATATACAACATCAACCTGCGTGCCTCTGTGGGCAAGGGCTATCGCTCGGCAAACATATTCGCCGAAAATAACTATATCTTGGCAAGTAATCGCACCTTCCGAACTGACTTCGACTATTATCTCGAAAGTGCTTGGAATGGCGGTTTGAGCGGAATGTTCCATATCCCTATTGCACGCCGTGAACTTACGCTGATAGCCGAATACTTCTACACTCGTTTTGGTAAACAGGCTGTTATAGACCTCGACAGAGACGCTCACGAAGTGAATATCTATGCTCTCGACGGTCGGTCGTTTTCGCACAACTTCCAGATAGAAGCTTCTATGGAACTGTTTACGGGTTTTAGCTTTACGGTTGCCCACCGTATTACCGACGTACGACAGAGTGTTAGCGGTGTATTGTCCGAAAAACCTTTTACAAGCCGTTGGAAGAGTCTGCTTACTATGTCATATTTTACAAAGTTTCGCAAGTGGCAGTTCGACTACACCATACAGGCTAACGGAGGTGGCAGACTTGCCCGCCCCGACAACACCAATCCGTTGTGGGACAAAGAGTTTGAGCCATATATGATAAACAACGCGCAGATAACGCGTAATTTCAAAAATTGGAGCATATACCTCGGTGGCGAAAACATATTCAACTACACCCAAAACAACCCTATTATCGATGTTGCCAACCCATTTTCGGCAAATTTCGATGCCACAATGATATACGCACCGACACACGGACGTAAGATATATGCAGGGTTTAGGTGGAATTTGTAGGTCTCTATACCAATAAAAGTTGTGTCAGCAGTACGTTTACTGCAAGTGTCATAATCGACGAATTGACTACGGCATTGGTAGAGGCACGCCCCACATCCAATGCTCCACCATACGCATAATATCCGTAAAAAGCAGATATAGAGGCTATTATAAAGCCAAAAAAGAATGATTTTATAATAGAATAGGTAAAATAGTATGGCACAAAAGCATATTGGATACCATAGATAAAATCGGAGAGTGTAATGAGGTCTGTAAACAGAGCAACACCGCAACCTCCGGCAAGCCCGCAGAATACACTAAGAGTAACCAACATTGGCATACAAACCATAAGACCTATAATTTTAGGCAGAATAAGATAGTTTGCCGAATTGACACCCATAATATCGAGGGCATCTATCTGTTCGGTTATACGCATAGTACCTATTTCGGAAGCTATATTAGAGCCTACTTTACCTGCAAGCAGCAAACTCATTATGGTAGAAGAAAACTCCAACAACAACGTATCCCGCAATACAAGCCCTGTGCTATAACGCGGCAACATAGGGTTTTCGGTATTCATAACCGTTTGCATAGTCATAATAACACCCATAAAAATAGATATAAGTACAATAATACCTACCGTATTTATGCCGAGTTTCTCCATTTCCGACGGCAATTGACGCCAAAAAATTTGCCAATTATCAGGTTTTGAGAAAGTACGACGCATCAGTAAAACATATTTACCTGTGGTTTTAATTGCATTCTTTACCATTGATATACACTAAAATTGAGCCACAAAATTACAAAATTATTCGCAAGTTTTATTTTTTTGTAAAATTTTTGACAAAAAAATTTTGTAGATAATAAAAAATCACTACCTTTGCACTCTATTTTTCAGCAATTCGGTGAGATGGGTGAGTGGCTGAAACCAACAGTTTGCTAAACTGTCGTACGGGTAACCGTACCGGGGGTTCGAATCCCCCTCTCACCGCAAAGCTCTAAAAATGGAAACAATCTTATACAAAAAAATAGACCTTAGTATTATATTTAGGTCTATTTTTTATTTAATTCAAATTATCTTTTGCCAATTTACGGACATTTTTTTACACAACGCCCTTCTTTGTTGATATAGAAAGCCTTACCATTGAGTTCTACCTTAGCGGTATCATTTACAAAGTAGTAAGCATAGTCGTACTGTAAAGGAATCACGATTTCGCCCTGCATATCAATATATCCGTATTTGCCGTTCAATACGACCCACGCCAAACCTTCTACAAAGTCCCAAGCATTATCGTATTTAAAAGGGATTACCAACTCTCCCGATTTATTGATAAAACCACATTTTTCTCTTGAATATACTCGTGCCATACCTTCGGAAAAAGAGTGTGCGTAATCGTATTTGAGAGGAATTACCAATTTACCGTGTCTATTAATATAGCCATATTTGCCGTTACGCATTACCACAGCCAAATCTTCGCGGAAACTGCCTATATAATCATATTTATAACCTCTTTGCATTTCCATATTGGCATAAGGTGATATAGAAAGACTCTCATCTTGGTTACATCGGTCGTTGCCGTATAAAAACACTTGCCCTCCAAATACAAAAGAGATAAAAAATAAAATTGTGTACATCTTTTTCATATTAATCTGAAATTTTGTTTGTTAATACTCATATTATTAAATTATAATGTTATAATTTTCAGTTTTCAAAGATAGACAAAAATTTTCAATCAAAGTTTAAAAAATGTTTTTTATTCAAGATAATTTAAAAAAAAGTTTTGGCAGGTAGCGTTATTCTACTACCTGCCAAACAAAAATATAAAGGTATTTTTAAAGTTTTTTAAAATTTATATGTTAGCGATGCTGCAAAATTGCGCGGGTCGGTAGGATTTAAATATCCGCCGCGATAATATGCGGTATATCCGGTACTGTTGAGTATGTTGTTTGCAAAAACTCTCAAATGCAGACTCTTGTACGAATATCCTATTTGAACATTTACGGTTGTATAAGCATCGGCAAGGAATGGTCGTGTATTGGGCTGTACGTCGTGTCCGGGCAATACCTTATTGGTATATTCTGCCAATGGGCGTTCGCCTACGTAATATGCTCCCAATCCGAATGAGAGGTTTTTTAATACTCCTTTGTCTATAATATAATTTAGCCATCCGTTAGCCGTATGCTTTGCCGTATTCATTGGAGAAGACCCTTCTTGATAATAGGGACTGTCACGATATTGGGCATCAAGATAAGTATATCCGGCTACCAAATCGAGGTTTGGCAATAGACGTCCGGTGAGTTCCAGCTCCAAACCTTGTCGGCGAAGGTTTCCTGCTTTTATGTAATATCCTGTTGATTGTCCTGCATTGTCCAATTCGCCGTATGTAAGGTTATCGTTGAGTATGTGGAAAAAAGTTGCATTAAATCGTAATCTGTAATTGAACCACTCGGATTTTAGACCTGCTTCAAACTGTTTTTCGACTGTTTTACCCACAGGAGTAACGCGGTCTGCCAGAAGATTTGCCGCTCCTCGTAATGATGTGGTAGAGGTATAAGATGCAAATAGGTTTATGTTTTCGAATGGAGTGATTATAATGCCTGCCAATGGGTCCCAAGCACTTCCGTTGAGAGAAGATACGGCATTTCCGCTAACTCCGTTAACCAAACCGTAACGAGCACCGAGCGACAATTTTACATATCTATTGAATGTTATCACGTCTTGTGCAACAAAACCGTAAACATAGTCTCGCGACTCTACCGGAGCATTGTCCGTAAGAGACTGGTTGCGGTTTAGAACGTATGTGTTCGGTATGTCTTGCAATACATCAATTGTATCGAGTACAATAGAGTTTGAACTTACTGTCTTGACATAAGACGTTTTATAGTCTAATCCTATCTGAAAAGTATGTTTTATCTTCCACGAATAGATATCTTTCCCTACCAAATCCAATTGGAATCCGTTGTTGTAATCCTCTCTGGAAGAGCTACCTAACGTACGTTGGCGTTTGCTGTATTCGCCCGTGGTCCCTACATTTCTAAGTTGAGAGGCGTGTACTCTTATATTCTTTGTTTTTAAGACCGAACCAAAATATGCAAATCTCAGGCTGAAACCATTTCCCAAATCGCGGTTTATACGTGCCATATATGTAGTGGTATTTTGGAAAAAACGGTCTTTTGCCATTCCCAAAAATTTATTGTGAGGCATATCGTATATTGCATTTATACTATCTGCTTGCAGATTTATGGTTCCTTGGTCGGGAGTTCGGCTGTCGTGCATATAATCGGCTTCAATTACTATTTCGGTTTTTTTATCGGGCTGCCATGCCAACGAAGGATTGAGGTATATACGGTCTTTGGATACATATATGCGGTAGCTGTCGGAGCGGTCAAAAGCCCCATTCAGACGAAAAGCCACTTTGTCCGACTGTCCTAAGGTACGCTGCAAGTCGAATACGGGACGTACCTTACCCCAACTCCCCACATATAATCCTACTTCGCCCGTATTTCGGAATTGAGGTGTTTTGGTGGCAATATTTATTACTCCGCCCGCCGAACCGACATCGTTACCCAAACCTTGCGACATAGAAGCCGAACCTTTTACTATCTGAACGCTTTCTACGCCTTGCATATCCGTAAGGAAGCCCTGACCGCGAAAATCGGAATGTACACGTACCCCGTTTTTCAGGGTTGGGATACCACGATAGCCACGTGCCGTAAGGCTTTCGGTTGTACCGCCGTAAGTGGTAAAAGTACTCAACCCCGGAGAGTTGCGCACGGCATCTCCCAATGTTTGTGAGCCTTGTTCCGTAATCATCTTATGCGAAATTATGGAGATACTCTGTACCTGCTCGCTTGGACGAAGAGGCATACGTGTAATAACGTCCATTTTTTCGGGCTGTTTGTATCGCTCACCGAATACTTCGACCTCCGACAATACTTTCTCGTCGGGCATCAACGTGATTTTTACAAAATTATTCTCACCGCTATCGACTTTGAGGTCTATCTGTTGGGATTGATATCCCATAAGATTGACTGTCAAGAGATAATCGCCTTCGGGGACATTATAAAATACAAATCGCCCGTTGTCTTTGCTGTGAGCCTCTTTTTGGAGAGGTTCCAAAGTAACGGTTGCTCCCAATAGGGGATTGCCTCTGTCGTCCAATATTTTGCCTTTTAGCATTTGCCCTTGCACAATATTAACCGAAAAAGCAAATAACATTATCATTGTAAAACACAAATATTTTCTCATTTCAATTATGTAATTTAGTGATTATTAATAAGATTATATTATTAAAATAAATTTTCAAAGGTAAATCATAGCTATATGACGGACAATACCTACTTATAGGTATTTTTGAGCATAAAACACAATAAGTAAGTATCGATTTTGTGGGGGTATATGGTTGTTTAGCAATCTGAATTCGATTAGACTCGTGAAGTACCTGATTGACGAACGATACCACGACAATGTTATGTCCGATAAATAGTTTTTTATGATTTGGTTTACTTATATTCAACCGCAAAACACATAAATTATCCCATTTTGTAATATTAGTGTCCGATAAAAGTTTTAAAAAAATTTAGGGTGATAGCTTTTTGAATTTCAGTTTTTTGTTTATAAAATTTCATTACTGTACAATATATTATCAATCGTACCAAAGCTCCAATCTCGTTTTCTTTTCTCTTAGGTTGGGGCTGTCTGCCCCAAGCCCCGACATACTTTTCTTGTCTTGACACAAGAAAAGTATGCAAAAGAAAGTCCTTACGGCAGTGCCTACG
>JBGXXV010000062.1:0-33172 GCA_041814825.1 Bacteroidota bacterium
GGCTACCTGTGTACGTGTGCCTTCTTTTAGAGCACATTCGGAAAGCGTTTGGGTAGAGACGGAGCGACCTATATCGGTAGAAGAAGCACGCAAAGCCTTTGCAAAAGCTTCGGGAATAGAGCTTATAGACGATATTGAAAATAGACTCTATCCTATGCCTCTATTTGCGGCGGGTAAAGATGCGGTTTTTGTAGGCAGAGTGCGTAGCGATTTAGCCAATCCGAACGGTTTAACTTTCTGGTGTGTCGCCGACCAAATACGAAAAGGAGCAGCACTAAATGCAGTACAGATAGCCGAATATCTCGTAAACAAAAACTAAAAGTCGGAGCGATGCGGTATTTTATCTATATCTCTTATAACGGTACAAATTATCACGGTTGGCAAATGCAGCCGAATGCCGTTACTGTACAGGATACTATACAGAAGGCTATGTCTGTAATTTTAGCCAAAGAGATACAGATAACGGGTGCAGGGCGTACCGATACCGGAGTACACGCAAAGACAATGGTAGCTCATTTCGATTGGAATGATACGCTCGATACGGACAGTTTTGGCAAACGCCTCAACAGCCTTTTGCCGTCGGACATAGCAATCAAAGCTATTGTAGAGGTTGCACCCGAAGCACACGCACGTTTCTCTGCAATAAGCCGTACATACGAATACTGCCTGTATTTCGACAAAAATCCGTTTTTGAAAGGATTGGCGTACAGGCATTACAGAGAGTTGGACTTTGAGGCGATGAATATGGCTGCTGCTCAAATGAGGCGATACCGAGACTTTACCTCTTTTTCCAAACTGCATACCGATACACTGACAAACAATTGCAATGTGCTGAAAACACAATGGCAGCAACAAGATAATGTATGGGTCTTTACCATACAGGCAGACAGGTTTCTTAGAGATATGGTAAGAGCTACTGTCGGTACGCTTATAATGGTAGGCGAACATCGTATTACGGTAGATGATTTTTGTAACATTATTGAGGCAAAAGACAGACAGAAAGCGGGGCATTCTATCGATGCGTGTGGCTTGTATCTGTCTAATGTAGAGTACCCTAACGATATTTTTTTGAACAATCAGATTATTATACATTAAAAAAACAATTAGAAAAAATGATTAGATATAATGGTAGTGAAAACGTAAAACCGCCTAAGCTGTATCGTAATTCGGTATCGAGCTGGATACGCAAGGTTGCACAGAAGTATGGGAAAATAGTCGGAGATATAAATTATATTTTTTGTGATGACATCAAAATACTTGAGATAAACAAAAAATTCTTGAAACACGACTACTATACCGATGTAATAACATTCGATTATTCTGTGAACGATACCATATCGGGAGATATATTTATCTCTTTGGAGACAGTCGAAGCCAATGCAAAGGACTATTCGGTATCTTTTGAGAACGAACTCAGGAGAGTGATGATTCACGGTATATTGCATCTGTGCGGTCAGAATGACCAGACGCCCGAAGAGAAACAAGAGATGAGACACAAAGAAGACATAGCTTTAAGGTTAATTTAAACTCAATATTTTTCTATTTATCTTCGAATGAAACCCTCTTACAGACAATTGGCACTCACTTTTCTCAAGATAGGGACGTTTACTTTTGGAGGAGGTTATGCGATGATTTCGTTGATAGAAAACGAACTTGTTGAAAAAAATCGCTGGTTGGACCGCGATACTTTTTACGATTATTTGAGTATAGCACAGATGTCGCCGGGTATCTTGGCTGTCAATATAGCTATATTGATGGGCAATCTTTTTTTTGGCAAAAAAGGTGCTCTTATTTGCGTTGTGGCGACTTGTTTGCCGGCTTTCGCGGCAATATTATCAATAGCAATATTTTTCGTACAGTTTAGAGACAATACCACTGTCGATAAAATATTCAAAGGTATACGTCCTATTGTAGTGGCTCTTATCACAATACCGCTATTTTCGCTCTGCAAAAAAGCCAAAATCAACATTGCCACAGCCATAATACCGATAGCTATTGTGGTGCTTGTAGTATTTCTCAAAATTTCGCCTGTATATATCATAGTGATTGGGATTATTATTGCTATTGTTATGGCAAAATACGGACACAATTCTCCAAAGCGGGATTGATTTAACTTTGTATGTAAAAATTAGCAGCTATATCATTATATATCAAGGTCAAAAGACTTGGTGTGTTCATTGCCCAAAGAAAGCTATGATTATAACATCATAAACAATAGTTGCATACGATAGCTATTTGTAATATATGTTTATTGTATTTTATAAAATAATGACTAAAAGTAGGAATTAATTTTGATTTTTATAAAAATCAATTAATTTTGCAAAATAAAAAAAACAGTCTGTCGAATGTTTTGCAATATAATAATAGTTAATAATTCTAAAAAAATAAAATATTATGTTTGACGAACAAGTGAAGAAGTATATTGGTACTGCGATTGCAGATATGGAATCGACTGTAGAGTATCTTGACGAAACTTTGGCACACATACGTGCAGGCAAAGCTAATGTGAAAATACTTGATGGTGTAAAGGTTGACTATTACGGAACAATGACTCCTTTGGCATCAGTCTCTACCGTTACCACTCCCGATGCCAAAACAATATCGATTCAGCCTTGGGAAAAAAATCTTATCCCTGTTATCGAAAAAGCCATACTTGCCTCTGATGTAGGTATCACTCCTGCTAATAACGGCGAGATTATCCGTTTGGCTATACCACCACTGACCGAAGAGCGTCGCAAACAGCTTGTAAAGCAGGCAGGCGTAGCAGTAGAAGAAGCCAAGATAAGTATCCGAAACGCACGTCGAGAGGCTATCGAACATCTTAAAAAAGAGTTGAAAAACGGTATGCCCGAAGATATGGAAAAAGATGCCGAAGCCGAAGTACAAAAACAGCACGATAAGTATATCAAGCGTCTCGAAGAGCTTTTTGCTGCCAAAGAGAAAGAGATAATGACTGTTTGAGGCGGGTTGTCAAATAATAAAGCTCTGGTAATCTTACTTCAAGATATCTTTTTGTATTTATCAAAAAGAGTCTTTTGAAATTCGATAAAAAATATTACCTTTGCAATCTGATTTTTTCGGGATGTAGCTCAGTCCGGTTTAGAGTACGCGTCTGGGGGGCGTGTGGTCGCTGGTTCGAATCCAGTCATCCCGACTTTTTTTTAATTTATTGGTTATTAATCGGGGTGTAGCGCAGTTGGTAGCGCGTTACGTTCGGGACGTAGAGGTCGCAGGTTCGAGTCTTGTCACCCCGACAAAAGCTGACATAATTAATATTAAATTATGTCAGCTTTTGTTTTTTCTCATTTTTGTAAATTAACCCCTTTTTAAAGGTTTTATCAATTATTTGTTGTATCGTATATTGATTTTAGTTTTTCTGCAAAAAAAGTTAAAATAGTTGTTTCTTCAAAACTAATTGTTTATCTTTGTCAAATAACTAACTATAAGATTTTATTAAACAAATTAATTTTAAAGAAATGAAAAAAACAGGTGTATTATTATGTTTGGTTACTGTAATAACCTTATGTGCTTTTGGAAGTGAATCTACTCGTAATGATTATAGCAAACAGAAGCCCCAAAAAACAGAATGTCAGAAACAATGTAGTGAAAAACAGGAGTTCGAGGCAAAATGGGCTAAATTTGAATCTTTGCACTCGGAAGAACAAGAGAAGCTTTTGGCTAAGCGTGCAGAATGGTTTATCCAATGTAAAGCTAAGTGCGAAGCAAAACAAAAGGAGAGTAAAGAGAATAGAGAGGCATGTAAAAATAAGACAGACCAAGAGAAATCTGCTTGTGAGGCTAAACTGTCCGAATATAGAAAAGCTATGGAGCAGATAGGTGTAGAGTGGCAAAAATATGAAAGTATGACAATTGCCGAAAAGAAATCTTTTTTCGATAGACTTGACAAGTTGATGCCGGCTAAAGATAAAGACAAAAAATCTTGCAATAAAGAAAAAGGCAAAGAAAAAGCGTGTTGCAAGAAATAAACGATTTAGGTAGTTTCTTTATTAATCACATAAATTATTTTGTACAATGAAAGCATTTGCAATGATTGGTTTGGATAAAGTAGGTTTTATCGAAAAGGCAAAACCTATCTGTGGCCCTAATGATGCTATATGTCGTCCGTTGGCTATTTCGCCTTGTACATCGGATATTCATACCGTATGGGAGCACGCATTGGGCGATCGTCACAATCTTATTCTCGGACACGAGGCTTGTGCCGAAGTAGTAGAGGTTGGCAGTATGGTAAAAGACTTTAAGCCGGGTGACAAAGTAATTGTACCGGCGATTACACCCGATTGGCAAGCGGTTGAGTCGCAATCAGGGTTTTCGATGCACTCTAATGGTATGCTCAACGGTTGGAAGTTTTCGAACGTAAAAGACGGCGTTTTTGCAGAGTTTTTTCATGTAAATGAGGCCGACGGTAATTTGGCTCATCTGCCCAAAGAGATTAGTGTAGAAAATGCTGTTATGCTTTCCGATATGGTTCCGACAGGTTTTCACGGAGCCAATTTGGCAGAGGTTGAGTATGGCGATATTGTTGTGGTAATAGGTATCGGTCCGGTAGGGCTTATGGCTGTTGCAGGAGCGGTATTGCGAGGAGCCTCGCGAGTGTTTGCGGTTGGGTCGCGTCAAATATGTCAAGATGTAGCTAAGTTTTATGGGGCGACCGATATTGTCAACTATCGTGATGGTGATATTGTAGCTCAAATAAAGGAGGCAATGGGAGGCAAACCTGTTGATAAGGTAATTATAGCAGGGGGCGACAATGATACTTTTGCTCAGGCTGTCAATATGATAAAGCCCGGTGGTATTATCTCCAATGTCAATTATCTTGGCAGCGGAGAGTTTATCAATATTCCTCGTGTAGGTTGGGGTCTGGGTATGGGACATATTCGTATAGTAGGCGGATTGATGCCCGGAGGACGCAAAAATATGGAGTTCCTTGCTCGTTTGATGAAGTATGGCAGACTTGATGTAAGTCCTATGCTTACACACAAATTTAACAAGTTTGAAGACCTTGAACCTGCTTTGCTATTGATGAAAGACAAACCGAAGGACCTAATCAAACCTGTGGTAAACATATCTTAATTAAATTAAGATTGAATAAACTAAAAGGAGGGTGCCACAAAAGCACCCTCTTTGTTATTAATAATAATTTACCCTATCGTTTTTTTAAAAATTTATTAATCAATCTATGTGTAAATTGTTTTATCCCATAGTCAAAAAAAAACATTAGAGTTCCATATACTACAAAAAAGACAATAAAAATAATAAATCCTTTTAGAAAAAAGTCAAAATATGATGATATTCCAAACAATAATTTATTAACAGGTAATAAAATTATTATGGATAATACATATAATAAAATATAAATGGCTATATCTTTCCAGTAATACCAAACAGACAAATTAAATCCTCTGCTAAATAGAAAGTATGGCTTCCATATACATACAATAACAAGTGTACTTACACATGTTCCTATTAAAACCCCTGCCAGTCCATATAAATACCCTAAAAGTACAGATAATACCAATTTTATAATGGCTTCTGTTATAGGAGCCCAAATATCATCATACATACAATATCCACTAATAAAATACTGTACCGATTGCCTTACCAAAGCTATATATGTATTGATTATTATTAACAAGAATACAATCTCTGTAATAATAAAGCTTTCGCCCAACCAAATAGAAATAAAAGGAGGTATTAGATAATAAAGACAATACACCATTACTCCCCCAACCAAAAAAAATAACCCATTAAACTCTTTAAAAACAGCAATGTTTTTTTGAGTATCGCCTTCAGCTATCACATGACCTATTCCTGCCATATTTGAACTCAACGTAGAAACTACAAGTGTAATAATACGTTTTGTTATCATCGTATAGTTGGTATATAAAGTTACTGTCGATAAAGACGAGAAAACAAAAATTAATATGTTATCCGTTTGTCCTCCTACAAATTCAGCAATTTTGTGTACAAAAACATTTTTGACATTTTTTATGATTAGAGAATATTCTTTGATTAGTTGCTTCCCGTCTTTTAAACTAATTCTAAGCCATGGATACTCTTTTTTTACACGACGATTTATCCACCAACGTGTCAGTAGTCCAAATACAAATTCAATTACAAGCCATCCTATATAATGCCCATTCAAATATTTTAATAATATTACCTGCAATATTACTTTTAGCAACATTGAATAGTTTGTAACTTTAGACACTATATATCCCTTCTGGTCTGCATTCAATAATATCTGTCGAAAATTATTAAAATAGCTGAATAGTGTAACTGATAAAAAAGTATAATATGCTCCATATAAAAATAGCAGATTCAGTTGGGATTTTGCGAATATCAAAGGGAGAAAGAAAGAGACAATTATTCCAATAACCAAAATAAAAATCCCCACCAAACGATACAAATATCCAAATAGAGAAACAATACGATTTATTTCCTCTTTTTTATCATCTACCAAAGGTTTATAAAGTGAGTATGATACTGCCGAATAAATACCCAATTCGGCAAGATTAAGAAAGCCCAAAATATTTTGTATGGTAGCATTTAACCCAACTAATTCTGTCCCCAGAGTATCTATAAATACTTTTCGTGAGAAAAAAGCTACAATCAATGCAACAAAATAAAACAAAAAAGCAACTCGTGCATTTTTTAAACTTTTATCCAGTTTAGACATCTACTTTAAAAATATATACAAAATAAAAATATTATTTTTTTCTAATATACAAAATCGAATTATATTGTGCAGGCAAATTCTCCGCAGCTTTACCTAAATCAAAACGCATATAATCGGAAGGAAATCCCCAATTTGTATGTTTTAAAAAACTTTGCATTGCCTCTTCCTGCTCTTCAATAATAAGTATATAATTAACCGGATACGGAGGTATATTGTTATTATCAGACACAAATACTTCAAATTGGTAAATTAAGTCATTTGGCACATAACCTCCTGCCATATACACGGTTATAAAATTGTCATAAAATGCCAATACTTTATCTCCTTTTTTGAATCCCATATCAGTCAGCAGATTAATAGCTTTATCATTAAAATCCTTTTGCCAGCCGGATACTTTAATATTACGAAAACGGGAAGTATCGGTAATATTGGTATTCGATTGTTTGGGAGAATAATAATAATGATAGCGACTAAAATAGACTAAATAAGCAACTCCTCCTATCAATAATAAGACATAAATAGAATGAGAAATCTTCAAAAATGCTGTCTGTTTAAAATCAATAAAAGAAATTAACAAGAAGTATGCGGTTACCCAAAAAGGCATAAAAAACAACATCTTTGCCGATATGTTTTGATTGGTACCAAATACCCCGGTTAATGGAATAAATATCAATATAGCAACGGTCAATATTTTTTTAAAAGAAAGCAGATTTGTATTATTCGGAGATTTTAGATAAATGGCATAAGAAAATATAAATGCTATGGGCATTATAAATAAACCTGTATAATATTTATAAAACAGCCATCTGTGTAGTAAAATGGCAAAAACAATAATCGCCGTCAAAATATAACTCAAATATTTTATTTTATTATTCCTAAAAGTAATAATAAAACTAACTACCCAGCCAATAATTGAAAAAATTCCAAATAACACAATAAATTCCAATAAATACTGTAAGAGAGCTATGGCTAACTGCTCATTGTTATGTCGAGTCAGCCCTTTCTGTGCCAATAGAAAAGAAGAAAATATATCATTAAAGGTCTCTATTACATTTCTAATAAACAAATGATATACGACTACTCCTAATAATATCCCGGCAAATAAAAATAAGATATTTTTCACATAATTGGTTTCGGTCAATAACAATATAAGAAGTATTATAATCAACAATATCCCCGATGAAATATAATTAAATACTCCGAAAACACAAAAGATACCTATTAATACCCAAAATATATTTCGTATAAATGACGAATCATAAGTTGCTAATAAGAAATAGATACCAAATACAAGCAGATATATGAAAAGTTGTATGTTATCATAATATAATATAGGAGTGGCAAAACCAAAACTCAAAATTCCCGATAAAAATACCAAAGAATAATATATAATAGGAGAAACACTAAGACTATATTTTTTTTTCAGCCAGACAAATGAAGAAAAAGAAAAAAAAGCTAATATCAAAATATTAAGAAAAAATCTTATATATCTCAAATATAATGCAGCATCGTCAGGCAGAAACCAAAATATTTTTCTTACAATAAAGCCAAATTGCGAAACTCCCCAACTCATAGGCTGATCCGGCAAATAGGCTAATAAATAATAACCTTCATCACAAGAAGTTCCTCTATCTATTGTGCAAAAAATAAATATAAAACATACTGCCGAAAAAACAGCCGTAAATAACCCTAAAATACAATCATATCTCCTATTTAATATTTCCACTTCCAAAAAACATTTTAATGGATTCTACAATTCGATTGATATCAATTTTTCCCAATTCATAAAACAGAGGCAACCTGACCAAACAATCGGCAAAGCGGTCGCAATTAGGCAGTTGGCGACCGTCGTGTTTGTTTTTATAGTATTGGCTACCGTGCAGACTCAGATAGTGAAAAACGGCTAAAATACCGTTGTCTTTCAGGTGTTTAATAAGCTCGGTGCGTTCGTTGAGCGAACGGCATACCAGGTAGAACATGTGTGCATTGTTCGAAGCATAATCGGGAATATCGGGCAATGCAAACAATCCCGTATCTGCCAATGGTTTAAGTTTTTCGTAATAGCTATTCCAGATTTCTATTCGCCCGGCTTGAATATCTTCGAGGTTTTCGAGCTGTGCCCATAAAAATGCCGCAATTACTTCCGACGGCAAAAATGAACTCCCCGTATCTACCCAGCCGTATTTATTGACTTCGCCACGGAAAAACTCGGCTCGATTTGTGCCTTTTTCCCAAATAATCTCGGCTCGTCGTACAAAGCGCTCGTCGTTTATAGCCAACATACCGCCTTCGCCCGAAATAACATTTTTGGTTTCGTGAAACGAAAACGCCGCCAAATGTCCTATGCTTCCCAACGCTTTACCTTTGTAATATGAGTCGATTGACTGTGCCGCATCTTCTACTACCAAAAGGTTGTGTCTGTGGGCGATACTCATAATTTTGTCCATATCACACGCCACGCCTGCATAATGCACCGGCACAATGGCTTTGGTCTTATCGGTAATGAGGCTTTCGATAAGGTCTGTGTCGATATTGGGATTGTCGGCACAACTATCGGCAAAAACGACCTTTGCTCCCTGTCGCACAAAAGCCAAAGCGGTGCTAACGAAAGTGTAGCTTGGTATTATCACCTCATCGCCCGGTTCGATATTACAGAGCATAGCCGCCATTTCGAGGGCATCAGTGCAACTTGTGGTGAGCAGACACTTGGCAAAACCATATTTCTGCTCGAAAAATTGTTGGCAGCGTTGCGTAAATATACCGTTCCCCGAAAGCTTGCCACTACCGACAGCTTCGTAAATATAATGGGTCTCTTTTCCTGTAAGATAGGGTTTGTTGAAAGGTATTTGTATCATAAATATTCTATTTAAGACAAAGCAAATTTCTATTATTTTCTGTTAATACATTATGGATTCAAGGTATATCTTAGTCATTTGTTTTTTATAGTTTTTGTCTTACAAGGTGAATATTACTAAAAAGTTATCATATCCAGAAGTGGTAAATATTTGTAACTGATATTTTTACAAAACCACATTTCTCATAAAACCTACACGCCTGAATATTATCCATTTGTGTAGGAACTTTAAGATTGTCAATAGATTTCTTATATAAATATTCTTCACAGATATGAATGAGTTTTGCCCCGATTCCTTTGTTTTGATTCTCGGTATTTACCGCAATTAAGCCAATATCACCCGAATCTTTTCCGCATCGTAAGGTAACAAATCCTGAAACTTTATTATTCTCTCTTGCTAAATATACAACATCTGCTAATTCTCCATTCAAAGATTTCAACAACCATTCTTTATACATACGTTCAAAACTACCTATCGGAAAATTTTCATCCAATCTAAATCGTGAATATTTCCCGCTAATATAAGCCAAATCAAGCAGTTTTTCTGTGTTTTCAGAAGATGTATAGGGATATATAGTCTTTTCATTTAAAACATCATAGGAACAAACTCTCTTCTGATAGACAATTTTCCTATCAACCAATTTTCCATTACTGCTACCAAGAATATCAGAATTTAAAAACCTATTTTCATCTGAAAAGACATACACCAAACGATATCCTTGTTTCTTAGCTTTATCCAATAAGGCGGTTAATCGGGCTTCAGTTGAATCAAAAAGAATCCTCCCGATTTTAATTCCAAAGAAATCTGTATCCCATTTTAACAATTCCAACATCATAAATTTATATCATCTTTGACAATATAAACAGGACGAGCTTTGACTTTTTCGAACATTTTTCCAATGTACAGCCCTACAAATCCCAGAATGAAAATGATAATGCCCGAAAGCAACCAAAAAGATATCATCAAACTTGTAAATCCTAATACTTTAATGTGTCCGGTAAAATACATTACCAAATATACGAGCATCACTACAAACGAAATAAATGTAATAAAAAAGCCTAATTTTACGGTTAGTCGCATAGGTTTGTCCGAAAAAGCAATAATAGTATTCAATGCCAAACGGAACAATCCCTTAAAATTGTAACTCGATTTTCCCTCATATCTTTCCGAATGTTGTACCGGTAAATAGTACTTCTTGAAACCGACCCATTGTACCATTGCGGGAAAAAATCGTATTTGGTCGTGCATTTCCAATATGGCATTGATTACTTTTCTATGATAAATCCCAAAATTCGCCACCGAAGAATCTTGTCTTGTCTCTGTCAAATAGCTGAATATCCGATAGAAAACTTTGGAGAACGTTTTTTTTACGACACCGTCACTTCTGTCTTTGCGTTGGGCAAACACACTATCATATCCCTCTTGTGCCTTATGGTAGAGGTTTGGTATTTCGTCGGGGCGGTCTTGCAGGTCGCAATCCATTACCACCACCCAATCGCCTTTGGCGTAGCTCAAACCTGCCGTAATAGCGTAGTGTTGTCCAAAGTTACGGCTTAGATTGATGCCTTTTACACGGCTGTCTGTGGCACACTCGGCAACTATTTTATCCCACGAATTGTCGGGCGAAGCGTCGTTGACAAGAATTATCTCAAAATCTTTGGTAATGGAACTTACTGCCTCCCGCACCTGCTTCACAAGTTCGGCAACGATATTTTCTGCCTTATAAACAGGCGATACTACGGATATATGTGGGTTTTTATTCATAACTTTTAAAATTTTACAGTTACTATTACTCCTATCATTATCAGGACCAAACCTATTACTTTGCCCCAAGTAAAAGTTTCGTTGAGCAACCAAACACCGAGTAAAAAAACTAATGCCGGAGCAAGACTCATAAAGGGATAGGCTTGTGTTATTTCAAACTTAGTCATCGCCAACATCCAAAAAACCGATGCTACAAATGCCGACAAAAATCCCGAAAAGATAAAGGGGTCGAACAAAAATTTGAGATAGCCGACAACTGCGGTCGCGATGCTTTCCGAATTTGGCTGCCAGCCGAGCCTGCCGATGCGCCACTTTAAAATAATCTGACCATAAACGGTAAAAAACAGTGTTCCTAATATGTATAAGTATTTCATTTAGTCTAAAAATATTTATTCCACATTAATATGAATCAGCTGCATTTTATTGATTTTATATATTTTTAAACAGTAGGCTTTTAATGTTACAGCACCGGATACCCTTTATATGTTTGTTTATATAGCCCACTTTATCCAAAGACTACCCCATGCAAAACCTGCCCCGAAAGAGGATAATATCAAATTGTCGCCTTTCTTGAAAAGTTTTTGCTTATCCCACATAAGAATAGGTATTGTCGCCGAAGATGTATTCCCAAAATGCTCTATATTGACAAGTACTTTTTCCTCTTTACTGATGCCCATTCTATTGGCAACTGCATCTATTATACGCATATTTGCCTGATGAGGCAACAAATAAGCTACATCTTCGGGCTTCAAATTATTTCTTTCCATTATTTCGGCCGAAACATCAGACATCTTTTCGACAGCCCATTTAAATACATTCTTCCCGTCTTGAAAAACATAGTGCTTCCGCTTATCGACCGTTTCGCGTGTGGCAGGATATTGACTACCCCCTGCCTCCATATACAAATAGTTTCTGCCATATCCGTTAGAACGAAGAATAGCGTCTTGCAAGCCTGTACCGTCAGTACGCCCTTCGACAAGTACCGCTGCGGCACCGTCGCCAAAAAGCGGACAGGTGTTTCTGTCGGTATAGTCGATTATGGCAGACATTTTTTCGCCACTTACCACAATAGCTTTCTTGCAAAAACCGCTCTCGATATACAGCGACATTGTCTTGAAAGCGTGTATAAAACCGGCACAACCTACATTCATATCAAAAGTCATAGCATTTACAATACCGCATTTATCTGCTATTATAGATGCGGTGGCAGGGAAAGGCATATCTCCCGTTACCGTCGAACAGATAATGGCATCTATTTCGGAAGGGTCGGTATTGGTTTTTTCGAGCAACTGTTTCACGGCACGTTCTGCCATATAACTCATACCCTCGTTCTTCTCTTTTAGAATATGGCGGGTATGGATACCTACACGCGTCATTATCCACTCGTCGGTAGTATCAACCATATTGCTAAGCTCATCGTTCGTAAGAATATAAGGAGGAATATATGCGTCTATGCCTGTAATGGCAGCTCTAAGTTTTTGCGTACTCATATATATAATTATTTAATTAGTATCTATTTAACACAACTTGTTATAAGTTCACAGAATGCAAAGGTACAAAAAAAATATATCTTCTATTTATTTAAAATTATTTTTACCAATAATACAACCACTTATTTAACCCAAACTATTCAACGCAATAGCTGTTAGATGTTGTTATACAGTTAATTATATGGGAACACCTGTTCTTTTAACAATTTTTAATCGATTGATAATTAAGGTTTCAATACAATAATAATTCTCTTTTTCCGTTTAATGAATAAAATAAATCAAATCAGCCTATGAACATAAAATTTACAACAAAACGACAAAAAGTTTCGGATACCGAAAACATACAACCCAAACCTAAAAAAGACACATTGCAGATAATAATGTCTTTTGCCTCAACGTATCATATAGAGAGGCTAAGCAACGGTGGTATTATAAGCTATTTCAGCAATTGACCTTTTATATATTTATTGAAAAGAGACTAAGCATATATTAAAAACACTTAGTCTCTCTCTTTATAATTACTTGCAATCAATTACTTCTCTATGGCAGCTATACCCGGAAGTACTTTGCCCTCTATGGCTTCGAGCAAGGCACCGCCACCGGTAGATACATAACTTACGTCATCGACAAATCCGAACTTATTGATACAAGCGACCGAGTCGCCTCCGCCTATAAGCGAATATGCCCCATTTTGGGTTGCATTCACTATCGCCTGTGCAATAGCCAATGAGCCGTGCGAAAAGTTGTCGAACTCGAAAACCCCGGCAGGTCCGTTCCAAAGGATAGTTTTGGAGGTTTCGATGACGGAGGCAAATAGCTTTTCGGTATCCGGACCTATATCGAGCCCCATCCAACCGTCAGGAATAGCTCCCTCTTTTACAAACCGAGTATTGGCATCGTTGGCAAACTTATCGGCAATTTTGCTATCGGTTGCCATTACAAGATTTACTCCCTTGGCTTTGGCTTCTGCTATGAGGTCAAGAGCCAAATCGAGCTTATCTTCTTCGTAAATAGAGTTGCCTATATTACCGCCTTTGGCTTTGGTAAACGTATATGTCATACCACCTGTAATAATAAGATTGTCAACTTTGTTCATAAGATTTTTTATAATATCTATTTTCGAGCTGACCTTAGAGCCTCCCATTATAGCGGTAAATGGACGTTGTGGATTTTCCATAATACTTTTAACGGCAGACACCTCTTTTTCCATAAGAAAACCGAACATCTTATTGTCTTTGTCGAAATAGTCGGCTATAATTGCCGTAGAGGCATGTGCTCTGTGGGCTGTACCGAAGGCATCGTTCACATAACAATCGGCATAGGAGGCAAGAGTCTTGGCAAAACTCTTTTGAGACTCTTTCATCTCTTTTTTTGCGGCGGACTTCTGTTCGTCGGTTATATCGGTAGGCAAGTTACGAGGCTTACCCTCTTCTTCTGCATAGAATCGCAGATTTTCGAGCATAAGAACTTCGCCGTTTCTGAGAGCTTCCACCTCTTTTTGTGCCTTGGCACAGTCGGGAGCGAACTTTACATCTACACCCAACAACTCCGACACTTTGTAGAGTATCTGGCGTAGCGAATACTTTTCGTCGGGATTTTTTTCGGGACGTCCGAGATGAGAGGCTATTATAAGGCGTCCGCCGTCATTAATGACTTTTTTTAGTGTCGGCAACGCACCGCGAATACGTGTGTCGTCGGTAACCTTGCCATTTTCGAGCGGAACATTGAAATCTACTCTTACAAAAGCCTTTTTTCCATTAAAATTGCAATCTTTGATATTCATAATATTATGGTTTTTTATTTGTTTTTGTTTAAATTTGTCAGTGGTAGAAATCTATTTAGTTTTGGATTTGAATTGAATTAATTCTTGGGGTCTATTTTCGATAAATTCTCGTTCGGACTCCGAGATTCTCATTTGCTCAAAACCTTTATTTTCAACAGGTTCTTCGTCTTTGGGTATTAGCAATGTTTTTATAGAGTCGGGTAGAGGATATTTTTCTGCATTATATATTCGCAATAGCTGTACGCTATCAATATGGACTTCGCTTACCATTGCCGTAGAATTGAGCAAATTACCCTCAACCCTAATAGGAGCAACATTCTCTTTGGGAGTTGGTAAAAAGGCATAACTATATAATCTGCCGTTGGCAAATGCTTTGCTATAAAGCTCTTTGACAGAGTTGTCGGAGTATGTTATTTTAAACTCCACACGCGCATCTTTCAATGTGTCGGATATAGTATCAACATCATTTATTTTCATCAAAAATTTTAAAATAAATCTATCGGATAAGGCAAAATAATTTTTATCTGTTACCTCAAATCTTAGGCTGTCTGCCTTGATAGTAGATGTAAAATCATATTCATGGGCAAAACGATAAATTTCCAATGTGTCGAGAGCTTTCAGTTCGTCGAGCAGTTTTGCTTCCGGATGAAACTTATATCGCTCTACATCGGCTTTGAGGGTGTCAATGCGGTTTTTTACATTGGTATATATTAGTTCGAGTTTTTTTGGCTTATAAGCATACCATTCGAGCGACTTTTCAAACTGTTCTTTGGTTACTCCGTTTTTGGAATAGATAAAATCATAATATTCTTTTTTTTGTTCTTGTGAGTTAATATTATGTGTTTGCAACACGGCATCGCCCACAGTCAGGTCGAAGATAAGATTTTCCATCTTCGTATCGCTCATAATGCCTGATGGTCTCATACCACAGGCAATAGAGGCTACAACTACAAGAATATAGATGAATTTTTTCATCATTGTTTTTTTTGCGAAGTTAATGAAAATTTGGTATTTCAAGAAATTTGTCGAAATATATCGGTTACCTGCTCTTTGGACATACGGTCGAAATGCTCTTTGAAAATGGTTACAAAACAACCACTCATCTCTACGGAAGCAGGCGAAATGGCTAAACGTTTGGTCTCGTCCTCTTCAAAAAACTGTGTTGGGCGAAACTGTTTGCGAGGGAAAACAAATATCGTATATCGTCCCATTTCGTAACAGCCGATGACATTCAGCATATTAGCCTCTATGTATGATTCGAAATGTTTTACAAAAATTGCCTTTGCCTCCTTCGCGTTTGTCGTTGATATGCAGAAAGCCACTCTTAGATAGTTTTTGATTGTCTGCAACTTGCTATCTTTGGTTGTTTCGATTGTTTCAAAATATTGGTCGGGTAGGGTTTGATAGTCTTTCAATATGTTGAAATATTTTTTTTCTGCCGCCTGAAAATGTGCGTGAAGCGGAGCGGAAGCACCACAATTGGCGCCGTTGTAGAATACTGCGAAGTCGGGTAGATTTTTGACAAAATAGAGAAAGTCGTCGAAATACGGCACTATCAACTGAGGCGTATGACTCTTGTGTGCAATGGTAAAATGTATCGGAAATATCGGATAGGGGTTTACAAGCAAATCAAAATCGCCTACTTCTACATATTGTTGATTGTGTGGACGTACATCCGAACATAGAAAACATTTGTCTTCCGCATCTGTGGCTACTGATGAGGAGTTGTTAGGCATCGTCCTCATCTTTTCGAGCCTCTGCTTAACATCTGCCAGGGTAGAACGCATCCGTGCGGGATTGCATGCTATGTCTATCGAAAAATCGTCAAAATCAAATTTTTTAGTAATACTTTTCGACAAGTCGGCATACTTGTCTCGTGCAAGTTGCCAATGTTCTATCTCATACTCAAACAACCGATACGCTTGTTCTTGCAACATCTTGTTATAGGTTAATTAAAATTCAACAACCACTTTGTCCATCTCTAACCCCGATTTGTGCGTTTGAAGATAGTGAACGGGCTTGTTGTCGGCATTGAGTATAATCGTATCTTTACGAATGTTGTGTGTATGTGCTCCAAGTATAAGGTCGATGTTTTTGCTCCGTACGGCTAATGTGGAGTCGTTGTCTCTGCCATCTGTATAGTAGCCCAAGTGCGAAAGTGCTATCACATAATCAATACCTGCATTTTTTAGGCTATCGGCATAGTGATTGCCCCGTTCTATGGGGTCGAGATATTTTATCGGTTCGAAGTTGGTCTGCAATATAAGGCTTTGAGGCGACACTCCAAAACCTATTACCGCTACTTTTAGTCCTCCTCGGTCGAATATGACGTATGGCTCTACAAGTCCTTCGAGAACGGTACCTTTTACCACATAGTTGCACGATACAACAGCGAACGAAGCAAGTTTTAGCATTACTGCCAAAGTATCCAGACCGTAGTCGAACTCGTGATTGCCAAGTGTTATGGCATCGTAGCCCAAACGATTGTATGCGGCTATCTCCATACGTCCGTGATATACGTTGAAGTATGGTGTACCTTGCATAATATCGCCTGCATCGAGTAACAGATTTAGAGGATATGCCTTACGCAAGCTATCCAATACGTCTGCTCTGGCGGCAAAGCCACCCTTGCCGTCTTTTGCCTCTACTTGAGAGTGAGAGTCGTTGGTACAGACTATTAGCAGTTGTTTTTTATTTGTGTTGCAACCTGCCAAAACAAATATTATTGTTGTTAAAACAAATATTATATTTCTAAACATATCGCTGTTAATATTGATTCTAAACACGTATGGTTGTTTTGTCGCATCTGTTTGCAACGGACAAAACAATTGAATACAAAAGTACACAATTATTTTCAATTAAAAATTTCAATTTTATATAGATATCGTCAATATGGTTGGGATTGTGAGAAAAAAAATATTAATTTTGCGGTACTATTTTTTCTCAACAAACAGATTAATAAGAATTGAATTTTCGTATATGGAAATAAAAATCAGTCATACAAACGAGCCTATTTGGGGCGAATTGTCGATAAAAACAAAGCCTCCTCACAATCTCGAACCTCTCAACGATTTGGCTCAAAACCTCTATTGGTCGTGGAATCATGATGTGCGTGAGCTGTTCAAGAGCATAGACCCAAAGATTTGGAGTCAATACCGTCACAATCCAAAGGTAATACTTGATATGGTAGGAGAAGAGCGTTTTGCGGAGCTTGCGGCAGACACAACCTTTATCGACAATCTAAATAAAGTATATCAGCGTTTTTTGGATTATAAAAACACACCTTTCCGCACCGATATACCCTCTGTGGCATATTTTAGTATGGAGTACGGTCTTACCGACCACTTAAAAATATACTCCGGTGGTTTGGGAGTACTTGCAGGAGACTACCTCAAAGAGGCGTCCGACTCGCGTGTAGATATGGTGGCTGTCGGTTTTCTTTACCGATACGGATATTTCACCCAATCGCTATCTGTCGATGGGCAGCAGATAGTAAACTACGAGGCTCAAAATTTCAGCAAACTGGCTGCCACACAGGTAAAAGACGAACACGGTAATGCCATCGTTGTATCCGTTCCATTCCCCAATAGAATGGTATATGCTCATATTTGGCGTGTCGATGTGGGGCGTATCCCGCTATACCTGCTCGATACGGATTTCGACGCCAACTCCGACGAAGACAAGACAATATCGCATCAACTATACGGAGGCGACAACGAAAACCGCCTAAAACAGGAGATAATGCTCGGTATAGGCGGTATATTGGCACTGCAAAAACTCGGTATCGAAAAAGATGTGTATCACTGCAACGAAGGACACGCCGCTCTTATCAACCTGCAACGCCTTGTAGATTATGTTCAAAACGATAAACTTAGCATTTACGAAGCCTTAGAGGTAGTGCGTTCGTCGTCGCTCTACACCGTACATACGCCTGTATCTGCCGGACACGACTATTTCGACGAAGAGCTGTTCAACCGCTATATGCACGACTATCCGTCGAAACTCGGTATCACGTGGGGCGACCTCATCAATATGGGCAGACAAAACCCCGATACGCACGAGAAGTTTTCGATGAGTGTATTTGCTTGTAATACCTGCCAAGCTATCAACGGCGTAAGCTATCTGCACGGCGAAGTGTCGAAAGCAATGTTTGCTCCGCTCTGGAAGGGTTATTTCCCCGAAGAGAATCACGTGAGCTATGTTACCAACGGCGTACACCTCCCTACTTGGACTACTTCGGAGTGGAAGATTCTATATGAGGAGACCTTTACCAAAGAGTTTTACAACGACCAATCGAATATGGATATTTGGGAAAAAATCTATAATGTGTCGGACAAAAGGATATGGCAAACTCGTATAACACAGAAAGGTAAGTTGCTCAAATATATCCGTGTACAGTTTGAAGAAAACTGGATGAGAAATCAACAAGACCCCTCTAAGATAGTTTCGATATTGGACAAAATAAATCCAAATGCTCTTATCATCGGTTTCGGACGGCGTTTTGCCACATATAAGCGTGCTCATCTGTTGTTTAACGACTTGGAACGTCTCGACAAGATAGTGAACAACCCACAATATCCGGTACAATTCCTCTTTACGGGCAAAGCTCATCCTGCCGACGGAGCAGGGCAGGGATTGATAAAACATATCATCGAAATATCGCGTATGCCTCAGTTTTTGGGTAAAATAATATTCCTCGAAAACTACGATATGCGACTTGCCAAACGTCTTGTATCGGGTGTCGATATTTGGCTCAACACTCCAACGCGTATGCAAGAGGCATCGGGTACGTCGGGAGAGAAGGCTCAGATGAACGGAGTGCTTAACTTCTCTGTAAAAGACGGATGGTGGTACGAAGGGTATGTAGAGGGAGCAGGTTGGGCTTTGACCGAAGATCAAACATACGAAAACACACAGTATCAAGATCATTTGGACGCTGCTACTATTTATTCGATGCTTGAGAATGAGATAATACCGCTATTCTTCGACCGCAACAGCGACGGAGTACCCGAAAAATGGGTTGGCTTTATCAAAAATTCGATAGCCAAAATCACGCCTCGCTATACTACCAAGCGAATGATTGAAGACTATATAAAACAGTTCTACACCAAGTTGGCACAACGCAACCGGTTGCTAAAAGCCGACAACTTCCGAAAAGCTCGTCAGATAGTGGCGTGGAAGATGAATGTTGTTCGCAATTGGGACTCTATCGAGGTCAAATCGCTCAACGTAAAGACCTCTACAAACCACGTTATAGGCGATATTTTTGAGGTCGATGCTGTGGTCGATACCAAAAACCTCAACGACCAAGGCATAGGGCTTGAGCTTGTTCTGATGCAGGCAAACGGCAAAAGCAACTTCAAGTTTGAGCGTACCAAAGAGTTTAACCTCGTAAAGCGAGATGGTAGTTTACTATACTTCTCTCTCAATTACAGCATCAAACAAGGAGGAATATACCGCTACGGATTCCGCCTTTTCCCCAAAAACGATGACCTGCCGTATCGTCAGGATATGTGTTACGTTAAGTGGGTAAGCGAGAAGTAAGTTTCGAGTCGGGCTTACAATATCTATTGTGAGATATTGAGGTAAGTTTTATTTTATATTCTAAGGGTGAAAAATTTTTCGCCCTTGTTTTTTTCATTGTTGTCCGATATATTATCAATTATCTAAATGCACCAAAGCACCAATCTTGTTTTTTTAGTTTATATTTGTCTGTATGTTAGGATATTATGGATTGGTTTCGATTTTTTATCGGACAGCAATAAAAATAAAATAGTAATATTAAGATAACAAAAAAAAGAACTGTCTTCACAGACAATTCTTTCAAAATATATACATTATGAAAAACAATTTTATTTATTTATTCTTTGTTCTTTTTTGCCTCTTCCTTAGCTTCAAGAGCCTCTTTTGCGTCCGAAATCATTTGGTCTTTCAAATCGGAGAGAGCCTCGATATCACCTAAGGTTGTTTTAGCTTTTTTTACAGGTTTCTTTTTCTCCTCTGCTATATGTTGGTCATCGTTGTTTTCAACGTTTTTTCCCGCTTGTTCGTCTTCAAAAACACGGCTGTGCGAAAGAATAATACGTTTTGCATCCTTGTTGAATTCGATTACTTTGAAAGGAAGTTTTTCGTCTATTTTGGCTTGTTTGCCATCTTCTTTAACAATATGTTTCGGAGTAGCAAAGCCCTCTATTCCGTAAGGTAAAGCTATTACGGCACCTTTGTCAAAAAGTTCAACTATTGTACCCTCGTGTATGGAACCTTCTGTAAATATTGTTTCAAATACATCCCATGGATTTTCTTCCAACTGTTTGTGTCCCAATGATAGACGAGAGTTTTCTTTGTCGATTTCGAGTACGATAACTTCTATCTCAGACCCCAATTGTGTAAATTCGGACGGATGTTTTATCTTTTTGGTCCAGCTCAAATCCGATATATGAATCAATCCGTCAACACCCTCTTCAAGTTCGGCAAATACTCCGAAGTTTGTAAAGTTACGCACTTTCGCTGTGTGTTTGGAGCCTACGGCATATTTAGAGTCGATAGTTGTCCATGGATCCGGTTTCAGTTGTTTGATACCCAACGACATCTTTCTCTCTTCGCGGTCTAATGTTAGGATAACGGCTTCGAGTTCGTCATCGACTTTTAGGAAGTCGTTTGCCGAACGCAAGTGCTGACTCCAACTCATTTCCGATACGTGTATCAAGCCTTCTACACCCGGTATAATTTCCAAGAAAGCGCCATAGTCGGCCATTACCACTACTTTACCTTTTACCTTGTCACCTACTTTTAGATTTGCGTCAAGAGCGTCCCAAGGATGTGGAGTAAGTTGTTTCAAACCGAGAGCAATACGTTTTTTGTCTTCGTCAAAATCCAAAATAACGACATTGATTTTTTCGTCAAGTTTAACGATTTCGTCGGGATGATTAACACGTCCCCAGCTCAAATCTGTGATGTGAATCAAGCCATCTACGCCTCCCAAGTCGATAAATACGCCGTAAGATGTAACATTCTTAACGACACCTTCAAGTACTTGTCCTTTTTCGAGGCGTGAGATAATCTCTTTGCGTTGTTCTTCCAACTCCTCTTCGATAAGAGCTTTGTGCGAAACAACAACGTTCTTGAATTCATTGTTGATTTTTACCACTTTGAATTCCATAGTTTTACCTACGAATACATCATAGTCGCGAATAGGTTTAACGTCTATTTGTGAGCCGGGCAAGAATGCCTCTATGCCGAATATCTCTACAATCATACCGCCTTTGGTACGACATTTTATATAACCGTGAATAATCTCTTGGCTTTCGAGAGCAGCCTCTACTTGCTCCCAAGAGCGTGCGTGTTTGGCAAGTTTGTGCGACAATAGGAGTTGTCCTTTTTTGTCCTCTTGATTTTCGATGAAAACCTCTACCTTGTCTCCAACTTTCAGATCGGGGTTGTAGCGGAATTCGGCGTAAGGGATAACACCATCCGATTTGTAACCTATATTTACCACTACCTCTCTCTTGTTTATAGAAACAACCGTGCCTTCTACAACCTCTTGGTCGTGGATTTGGCTCAATGTTTTGTCATAAAGTTCGGTGTCAAGTTTGCGATTAGATGTTAGGTCATCGCCTTTTTCGTAAGCGTCCCAATCGAAATCCGCATTAGGTTGGTTTGTCTCTGCGTTAGCAGTTTTAGCCATTACTTGTGGCTCATTGGTTGAATTAAATTCTTCCATTAATTTTTTCTTTAAAGGGTTAAACAATAAAAAAGATCTATTTTAGTATCAATTACTAAAACAAATCTTTGTAATTAATAAAGTTGCAAAGTTAATATTTTTTTATTAAATATCAATAAAACATACTCTATTTTTGATATTTACCTATAATTTCGGCTTTTACTATCGCATTCAGCAAAACAGTAGCCTCCGGCTTATCAGCCATAGCCTGCTTTAAAATAGGTTTGAGGTCGAGAGTAAGAGTTAGTTTCTTTTTTTTGTCTATTGTATATGCGAATATCAATTGTCCGTTAAATTTAAAAACACTGTCGTCTTCATCGACAGGTTTATCCATTTTTATTACTATTTGTGTTTTGTCGTGTGTATAAGTAAAATCGAATTGTGTTTCCTCATGAGTTAAACTTCCTTTATTGTCTGCATTGAAAATAAAAGTATCGGGCAATTTAATATCGGCAGATTGTATAGCGGCATTTAATATCGGAGTGTACATACCCGCGTCCACAACTATCGATTTTTCGTTTGTAGTATTCCATTTGCCGATAAGTTCTTTCTCCGGATCAATCTTTTTACAAGCTACAAATCCGAGTATCATAATACATAAAAACGGTTTCAAAAAATGTAAAGCATTCATGGTTTTTTTATTTTTTACGAGTTAAATACAAAAATTTGTTTAATATAAAATCAACATTGTCGAATAGTGTCTAAAAAGCAGGAAACTATATAATTAAGCTGTTCGTCGTCAAGTTCCGTATGCATAGGCAACGAGCAAACAGTATCGGAGAGTTGTTCGGCTATCGGGAAATCGCCTTGTCTGTAACGTTCGTCTCTGTAAGCCTTTTGTAGGTGTAGAGGTATAGGGTAATATATCATTACGGGAATACCTTTTTTTGCCATTTCGTCGATTAGTATTTGTCGGTCTATGCCCACAAGTCGCAAAGTGTATTGATGATACGAGTGTGTGGTGTAGGAGGCTGTCTTTGGAGTTATCGCTTTTGGCATATCGGCGAAACTTTTGTTATAAAACTCGGCAGCTTTTCTACGAGCCTCCACATAGCTGTCGAGATGAGGCAATTTGGCATCGAGTACAGCCGCCTGAATACTGTCTAAACGCGAATTGACCCCGATAATATCGTGATGATAACGTACTTTCATACCATGATTTGCGATGGTTGTGATACGTTCGGCCATCTCACTGTTGTTGGTAAAAATAGCACCTCCGTCGCCATAGCATCCCAGATTTTTTGAGGGGAAAAACGAAGTACAGCCTATATCGCCGATTGTTCCCGAATGGTGCATCTGTCCGTCCGAAAAAATATATTTAGACCCCATAGATTGGCAAGCATCTTCTACAACAAAAAGATTGTGCCTTTTGGCTATTGCCATAAGTCCTTCCATATTGGCGTTTTGTCCGAAAAGATGTACCGGTACAATTGCTTTGGTTTTTGGCGTAATAGCTTTTTCGACCGCTTCCAAGTCTATACAAAAAGTGTCGATATCAACATCTACCAGTACCGGAGTAAGCCCCAAAAGTGCCACTACTTCGGCAGTAGCTATAAATGTGAATGTGGGCGTGATTACTTCGTCGCCGGCTTTAAGCCCTAATGCCATAAGGGATATTTGTAAGGCATCTGTGCCGTTGGCTACGGGTATAACGTGTTTTACGCCGAGGTATTGTTCGAGATTTTTTTGAAAATCAATTACTTTGCCTCCTTTCACAAACGACGAAGTCTCTATTACTGAGGCAATACCTCTATCAATATCATCTTTAATTTTTAGATATTGACCGTATAAGTCAACCATTTGAATATTTTTCATGCTTAATTTTCTATCTATAAAATTATTACAAAGGTAATCATTTAAATTAAAAATTTGGAACTTACTTTTGACAATTTATAATTAATTTTGTATTTTATAATTTAGAAAATTTCGTAAGATGCTAAAATCAATGACCGGCTACGGAAAAGCCACCGAAACATTCGGAGAAAAAAAAATAAGTTGTGAACTGAAATCGCTTAACAGCAAGCAGATAGATATAATTCTAAAGCTGCCGACCAATTATAGAGAATATGAGTTGGAATGTCGCAACCTGATGATAAAGAGCATAGTAAGAGGTAAGGTAGAGGCAATAATAACTATCGAGGAGGCTACATCCAAAAGCAAGACGTTGATAAATGCCGATATGGTACAAACATATTACGAGCAGATACGCTCTATTGCCTCTAAAACAGGCATTCCCGCACCCGACGACAGCAGTTGGTTTAGAATTTTATTGACTATGCCCGATGTTTTTCAATTAGAAAACAGTGTAGTCGAAAAAGATGATTTTGAGCAGATATCGTCTGTCTTACGGAAGTCTTTGATAGAGTTTGACCTCTTTCGACAGAGCGAAGGTAGTAGTTTGGAGCGGTTTCTAAAAGAGCGGATAAGCAAAATATCGGAACTCCTGACAGAGATAGACAAATACGAAAAAGAACGAATACAAAAGATAAGAGAGCGTATAGAAGAGGATATCAAACAGATAAAGATAAAAGTAGAGCTCGACCAAAATCGTTTCGAACAAGAGATGATTTTTTATTTGGAAAAACTCGATATTAGCGAAGAGAAATCACGCCTAAAAAGCCACCTCGAATATTTTTTGCAAACGGTTGATAATGAAGAAAATCAGGGCAAAAAACTCGGATTCATTGCACAAGAGATAGGCAGAGAAATAAATACTCTCGGGTCGAAGTCGAATCACTCTGCGATGCAGAAGATTGTAGTTATGATGAAAGATGAACTCGAGCAAATCAAAGAGCAAATACTCAATGTTTTATGACGACCATAAAGCAGCACAACTATAATGAAACGAAAAAAAAAATATGTGTCTATTCGGGTAGTTTCAATCCCGTACATAACGGACATATAGCTTTAGCCGAGTATTTGGTTGATAGACAAATAGTCGATGAGGTTTGGGTAGTAATATCGCCGCAAAATCCTTTGAAGCCTGCAAGTGAACTTATAGACGACACATTGAGGTTGCAAATGGCTAAAATGGCATTCGACGGGAAATCGGGTATAAAGGTTTCTGATGTAGAGTTTTATCTGCCTAAACCGAGCTATACTATTGATACATTGGATTTTCTGCAATCTCAATATAGCGAATTCGGTTTTTGTCTTCTAATAGGCGAGGATAATATAGTCTCGTTTCATAAATGGAAAAACAGTGAAGATATATTACGGAAATACCCTGTAATAGTATATCCTCGTCATACCGCCGACCATAACTCCGAGCACAACAAATCGCGGTATCGAAGTATGCAATTTATAGATGCTCCTGCGATAAATATTTCATCTACCGATATTCGCAACAAAATAAAGCAAAACCTTTCGATAGTAGGGCTTTTGCCTCAGAATGTGATAGACTTTATATATCAACATCGCTTGTATAAGTTTTAATCGTCTGAATTGCAGATTACAAATCGCTAAACTTTTTCTTTTTCAAAAAATAGTATCGCCAAAGCAGTGTTTTTTTATAAAAACCAGTGGGTCTTGCTGTTACGGTTTTGCCGATGTTCTCTTCTCTATTTTTTACAAACAGATGTTTGGTTTTGGCAAAATCTCTACGGGCTTTCAATACGCTTTTTGCACTATCTTTTTTACCTGTTACCCAAAACTGTAAGGCAGCCATATAATCTAATATACAACGAACAAAAAATACTTTTTTCATCGTTTTATATGGCAAATTTTTATACAGTAAAACCAAATTATTCCTAAAATTCAAATATGTTTTGAAAGGGCTATCTGCCCCCAATACTCCACTACCCACATGATAGACAACAACCTTTGGGAAACAGACAATATCCCTCCCTCTCGATTTTAGTCGCCAACAGAGGTCTATCTCTTCTTGATAGGCAAAAAAACGACTATCCAAACCGCCGACTTCAAAAAAATCTTTTGCCCTAATCATAAGACATGCTCCCGAAGCCCACATTATATCGATGATATCGTTGTATTGTCCCAAATCTTTTTCTACGGTATCGAATATACGCCCTCTACAAAAAGGATAGCCATATCGGTCGATAAAACCACCACAGGCTCCGGCATATTCAAACATATCGGGGCGGTCGTAACTCAATATTTTGGGTTGCAGAGCAGTTATATTTATATTGTTGTCGAGATATGCTTCAAGTGTCGATAGCCAATTGGGGCTCACTTGTATATCCGAATTTAGCAAGACGAAATACTCGTACTTCAATCGGTTCAAGGCTAAATTGTATCCCTCTGCAAAACCATAGTTTTTGTCCAAAACAATAAGTTCTATGTTTGGGAATCGTTCGCGAATAAAATCCACAGAACCATCTGTGGAGGCATTGTCTGCCACTACAATATGTGCATTTCCCGAAAAGCGTATCACATCGGGCAAAAATTTTTCGAGAAAGTGTTTGCCGTTGAAGTTGAGTATTACTACTGCGGTTTTCATTTTGTAATTAAGATTTTCGCATTATTCGTCACTATCCGAATATACCCCTATACTTATACCATACCGATACTCTCCGTCGAGAATCAGCCGAATGTCATCTTCGGTAAGTGTTACCACCTTCTCTTTTTTTACCATACTTGCCACAAAGTTGAGAATATCGTCTTCGGCTATCTCTGCCTCCTCTACCGTATCTTCTTCGATAAGTCCGTTTTGGTCATAGTATTCGCAAATAAGGTCTAATATATACTGTATGGCATCTTCGTCTATGCGTTTTTTTTGCTCTTCGTTCAGTAAGTCGTTAATAAATTTAATTGCCTGACTGTCGTCAAACTCTATCATGTCTTTATCGGTTGTCATATATGTATTTGGTTTTGAAAATTAAAGTTCAAAGATAAACATAATTTTTGACAATAAAAAAACGGTATTGCTTTTTTGTGTGCAATACCGTTTGTGTTGGGTATTGGATACAAATATTTATTACATATTGGGGCTATTGGTATAACTTGAAATATACCATTTGTATTGCTTGTCGGTCGATGTAGATATTTTCAAGATAATGCTCTGAGTATCCGAAGTTGTTGCATAACTATAACTATAATATAACAAATTATATCCCGATTTTAGTTTCAAATCTATTATCATAGGTACACCGATTCCATTATCAGGAGAAGAACCCAGTATAACCACCGGTTTGTTGGTGTACATAAAATGGGGCGCGCCAAAGTTAAGAGGGAAGTTATCATAAATATGTCCGAGGCTATAATTTACCTGTTTGCCGTTTTTGTAAAACTTCACACCAATCATTGTAACTTTCGCAGTTGGGTCACTTACGGTTACACCTTCGGGAAAACCTCCTTCGACTTCACTAATCGTTTCGAGATAGTTGTCGGCTATGGTTTGTGGAAAAGGTAATACCCACTTGCCATTATTGAAAGACACTTTGCACAACGTATGAGATTTCGTGCCATCTGTATAAAACTCTACTTCATCGATCAATGAGGCATATTGGGCTCCATTTTCGACATTGATTGTAATTGTGGTAGTAGGCTCAGTAGTAGGGGTTGGACCTTTGCAGGCAAATAATGCAGTCAGTATCAGTCCGATAGTAAATACTCTTGCAAATAATTTATTCATAAATTTTTTTAATTAAAGTTTATTATTTTGTGTTAATTATAAAATTCGGTGATAAAACAATTTTTTTAATAAGACGGGAAAACAGTCTAAAATGTTGCAAAAAATTTTTTAAAAAAAATCAAATTATTTTACATATTATTTATTATCAGGCTTTTATTGTGTGTTTTTGAGGTAATCTTTTTTATCGGAGCAATTTTGAGTTTTCGGGTGTCTCTCGTTTCTCTACGTGGCTACCTCTTGTTCGTCGATAGCGAGTAATTCGAGTTTAAACCAATACAGAGTCACAAAATCTAATAAAGACAACAAAGAATTTTTTATACTTTTGTAAAATGATATTCTTAAAGAGATTGGTTGTGATTGTATTATTGGCTGTCGCCGGCACACAGGCGTGGGCACAAACCACAGAAAGCACAAGCGGTAATATAATGATGTCGCATGCGGTAATATTGGAAGGCGATACTGTTCCTTATTTTGTTTTGCCGATATATTATTGTTATCCTCCCTTGAAATTCAAAAATAAAAAGGAAGAGAATTTCTATTGGCGTACGGTACGCGATGTAAAGAAAGTTTTGCCTTATTTAAAACATATTCGCAAAGTAATAGAGCAGACCAACCAAACCCTTATGTCGTTGCCAGATAAGGCTTCGCGTGATGCATATATGAAGAATTTCGAAAAGCGAATATACAAAGAGAACGAAGAAAGTTTTAAAGAGCTAACTCTAAATCAGGGCAAACTTATCATACGCCTTCTTGACAGAGAGACCAACTCGACATCTTATGAACTTATCAGAGCGTATAGAGGTTCGTTTAGTGCCGGTTTTTGGCAAATGTTTGCCGTGGTACTCGGAGCCGACTTAAAGAGTAAATTCGGCACAAAAGACGAAGACGCTGTCATAGAGCGAGTAATTAATCTCGTTGAGGCAGGACAGTTGTAATACGAAACAATACCGATTAAATTCTTATTGTTGTCCGATAAAAAGTTTCTTTTATTGTTAATAAAACTCTGTAATACAAGTTGTATCCTCTAATTATTAATAGAGGTGGCTTGCTTTGTATTTATGGCTTTGATTGTCGGTAGCCATAAATATTTGTCGTATGTGGACAATTAGATTTCGCCTTTTGTTATCTTTTGGTGCATAGCTCTTGCAGCACGTCTTCCGTCGCCCATCGCCAATATTACGGTGGCTCCTCCGCGCACTATATCACCTCCGGCAAAAATCATCGGAATAGACGACTGCATAGTCTCCTCATCGACTACGACGGTATGCCATTTACTTGTCTGTAAGCCCTCTACCGAACTTGGTATAAGCGGATTTGGCGATACTCCTATTGCTACCACTACCGTATCCACATCAACGGCAACAATATCGCCTTTTATAGGTACGGGTTTGCGTCTGCCTGCGGCATCGGGCTCGCCAAGCTCCATACGCTGTAACAACATTTGTTTTACACGCCCTTTTTCGTCTGCGATATACTCTATTGGATTGTGGAGTACGAGAAATTCGACTCCCTCCTCTTTTGCGTGCTTTATCTCTTCGAGGCGGGCAGGCATCTCATCTTCCGAACGGCGATATACTATCATAGCACGTTCGGCTCCAACCCTCAGGGCTGTGCGTACGGAGTCCATTGCGGTATTACCTCCGCCTATCACGGCTACGACCTTGCCGCTCAATACGTTCGTGTCGCTGTCTTTATCGCGGGCAGCTCCCATAAGATTGATGCGTGTCAGATATTCGTTAGACGACATCACTCCGTTGTAGTTTTCGCCTTTGATACCCATAAAATTGGGCAGCCCGGCTCCCGATGCCACAAATATGGCACGATAGCCCTCCTCTTTGAGTTGGGCAATGGATATGGTTTTGCCGATGATACAATTTGTAACAAACTTCACGCCTATCTTTTTGAGTGTTTCTATCTCCACATCTATTATTGCGTTAGGCAAGCGAAACTCCGGAATACCGTATTTGAGCACACCTCCTATCTCGTGCAACGCCTCAAAGACAGTAACGTCATATCCGTATTTTGCCATATCGCCCGCAAACGAAAGTCCTGCCGGACCTGAGCCTGCTACTGCTATTTTTATGTTGTTAGGCTTGTTTACGTCCGGTACCGAAATATTGCCAGACTCTCTTTCGTAATCGGCCGCAAATCGTTCGAGATAACCTATGGCCACAGGCTCTTTGTTCATCTTTTTATGCACACACAACGCCTCGCACTGCTTCTCTTGGGGGCATACACGACCGCACACTGCCGGCAGAGCCGAGGTCATTTTCAATACTTTGGCTGCATTGAGTATTTGTCCAATCTCAATATTTTTAATAAACGTAGGAATATCAATCCCTACAGGACACCCTTGCACACATCCGGGATTGGGACAGTCCAAACAACGTTTTGCTTCAAGCATAGCCTCATCGAGAGTCAATCCCTTGTTGACCTCTTCGTAGTTTTTATTTCTTATGTTAGGAGCTACCTCGTGCATTTTTACTCGTGATATAGAGGTACGCTCTTTACCCGAAAGTTGTTGTTTCAGCTCTTTACGCCAAGAGTTGTCGTTGGTTTGTACGGTTGTCGCTTGAGATTGTTGAGTCATCGTTTGTATCGGTTATAATTTGTATATTATTACAAAGTTAATTATTTTATTTGTTATCAGTCTCTCAATACATAATAATGTATAAAGCCCATTACCTCCATTGTCAAAGCAATACAGATGTGTACCATTATACCTCCCCATATATGTCGAGTCTCATAAGCAAGTGCTCCGAGTATATACCCTCCAAAAACAGATGATACGGACTCCACCAAAGGTTTGCCGAAATGTATGGAACAATATAGGACTACCATAGGCAGAATAGCCGAACGCCCCATCAATAGCATTAGCCCTATAACAAGTGTTCCTCTGAAAATGAGTTCGGTCATTACAAAGTCGAATGCATAAGCAATCTCGTATATAAGGGTGTATTCCCAAGTACTCATTCCGAAAACATTATCGAAATTCCAAGGACGAAACTGTGGATATGCACTCAAAAAATCTCCTGTAAACGAAGTCAATACCAAAAATGGTATCATTATCACAAACAGAGTTAGATAGGCATTCATGTGTTTGGGGTGGCGGGCTATACCATAAAATCCGTTAACAGTCTTATCTACCGTTAGTTTCATAATTGTCAAGGGCAGAAAGAAAATAGAGGCACACTTCAACTGCGATATAATCATTTTGACATAAGCCGACTCTGCATCCAGTAGATTGACAAAGCTAATATCGTTGTATTTAAAAAAACCTATAGCATAGCCATACAGAGCTACAAAAAAGGCACTTTTCAGATAAAACTTAGGGTTTTGCAGTGTGTCATACTTTTTACGTAACAATAGAGTAGGGATAGCCGTAAAAAAATAAATTATCAGATAAAACAGAGGCTTTGCCCACCACGAGTCTCCGGTAGAATATGTCGGGTCTATAAGTTTGGAATTCATATCGAATTTATAGTTGAGCACGAGCAAAACAACTATAAAAACAGATGAAAAGGCGTAAGCCTTTTTATGAAAGTCCTGTTTTGCAAAATATACAACCTCTCCGACAAGAGCACGCAAAGATGTTTTTAGTGAAATATATGCCATTATTAACTATATTACAAGACGTGTGTGACAAAATTAAAGTTTGCAAAATTACAGATAATTTTACCAAAAACTTTAATATAGTACCAAAATTATTATTTATCTTTGCCAAATTTTAGAAAAAATCCGAACAAAAAGGTTATAGGAGTTGCCTGACAAACTCCCTAATTAAAATAAATTTATAAACACGTATGACAAAAAAAATTTTTTTATTGTTGATGTTATCAACACTCTTGTTAGTCTCATGCAAACAAGAGACTAAGACCCCGGAGATTGATATCCCCAATACAAATGTGGATTTTGGAGACAATAATCTAAAAGCGGTATTATTAAGCAAATATCCTGATATGGATGCCGACAAAGACGGGCAAATTAGCAAAGTGGAAGCCGAAAAAATTACTCGTATCGATTTCTCTTTTGATTATAAAGAAGATGTGCCTGCCAACCAAAAGATTACAAGCCTAAAAGGTATAGAGGCTTTTGTCAATCTAACCCATTTGTTACTGAAAAATCAGTTTGTAACAGACGCTACTCCCATACAAAATCTGACCAAACTAAAAGTACTGCACTTGGGAGCCAACGAACTATCGGCGATAGATGTCAGTAAAATGTCCGAACTTGATTCGCTTTTCCTTTTTGGGAATATGAATATCACTTCGTTGGATTTGTCTAAAAATAAAAAACTTCGTGAAGTTTTCCTTCAAAGTATGGGCATAAAAAATTTGGATTTGTCTCAATGTACCAATCTTACCAAGGCTTATATCAATAATGCAGGTGTATTGGAAACTTTAAATATCGGAGCTTTAGCGAAACTGGAACGTTTAGATGCCGTAAAGCAAAATCTTACCTCTATCGTGGCAAAAGATTTGCCTTCTCTCAAAGAGCTTCATCTAAACAGCAATAAGATAAACAGTATTACTCTAAAAAACTTACCCGAATTGAACCGTCTTAATGTTTATGCCAATAATTTAAAAACGATAGACTTGTCGGAGCTGCCAAAGCTTATGTTTCTTTTCGTTCACGAAAATAGCAGTTTGGACTCTGTAGATTGTCAGCATAATCCGATTCTGCTTCAAGCTATTATTTCGCAGACTGCTATCAGGAATATGAGTTTTGCAAAGAATAATATTGTTCGTAGTATAGAGATAGAAAATTGCCCGAATCTAAAAACGATAGATTTACAAAATGACAATTTTAGCGACGAGGCAGAGTATCTGATAAAAGAGGGCAATAGTGCATTGACCACTGTTTATGCCGACGCCGGCGACGAGTTTAATATGATTAAAAATATTTTCAACTCTATATCCGCAGTAACGGTTATCACTCGTTGATATAGAGAGCCAAACAAAATAATAAAAACCTATCTTGTGGATTGAGATAGGTTTTTTTTTATTGCCATCCGATAAAAAACCGACATCAATCTGTAATATCTTAATAAGCAAACCGATATATGCTTTTGTTGTGAAATGGGCTTATCTTGCGAGTTTGTCTATTGGGTTATTATGAGGTTTCCTACGTATTCCGCATTAGAAAAGACGTGAGGCTATCGGAATGTTTTAACATTTCATTGGGGCTGTCTGCCCCTGCCCCCGACATACTTTTCTTGTCTTGACACAAGAAAAGTATGCAAAAGAAAGTCAAGGCTGACGTTCCGAGCC
>JBGXXV010000063.1:0-56599 GCA_041814825.1 Bacteroidota bacterium
TGCCTACGCTCGGCATAGCTCGAACAAGTTCGGCTCTGCCCTCGCTCAAACGCAAAAGTGCTAACTTTTTATTCTTATAAAGAAAAAAAGTTAGTCGGGGTTTGGAGCGGATAGTCCCAATGAAATATAAAACATTCCGATAGCCTCACATCTTTTATAATGCGGAATACAGAGGAAACCTCATAATAACCCAATCGACAAACTCGCAAGATAAGCCCCTTTCATAACAAAAGTATATATCAGGTTGCTTATTAAGATATTACAGATTGATGTTGGTTGTTTATCGGACAGCAATAATTAAGATGTTATAAGTCAATATCGATTTGTTATCGGACAGCAATAATTAACAATTGCATTTTCGGACTTCTAATCTATGACTAATTGACAGCGAGTGTAACTAAAAATTTAGGTAGGGGGAGGGTAGAGAGTTGATGGAGGAATGTAAATGGAGAGTTAATTTTTTAAACATTTCACCCCCAAAAAACACAACTCAATGGGAACTTTTCTTATTGTCATATTACCGCCCTCAACTATTCGTGATGATACGGCGAATTATCAATGATTGAGAAAGCTCTATATAGCTGTTCGGCAAAAATAGCTCTGATGATTTGATGCGAAAAGGTCATTTTCGACAACGACAGTTTTTGATTGGCTCTATCGTACATCTCTGCCGAAAATCCATAAGCACCTCCTATTACAAACACCATACTCTTGATGTTCATCTGATGTTTGTCTATCCACGCAGCAAACTCCAAAGAGGTAAAACTCTTGCCTTTGTCGTCGAGCAATACCACAAAGTCGTCGTTCTTTATATGTTTCAATATCTCTTTGCACTCCTCTGTTTTCTGAATATCGGCAGGATAGTTTTTCTTTATATTGGGTATGGTCTTTATCGTAACGCTACATCTTTTTATCCGTTTGATATAGTCCGTAGTAAGCGTTTCTATCTCATTAACAACAGTTTTGCCCACCCAAATAATAGTTACCTTCATTGTATAAACAAAAAAATCATTAAAACATAATTTTAAGCAACCGAATGCTCCGACTAAAAATTTGGCACATACGAACTAAAAACTTATTTAAACTTACACCCCTCGCAGCTCGATTTGTCGGACCTTGCGGCAAACACGCGTCGGGCGATATAAACAAGGCATAACGCTATTACAACGCCCACGATAGCCTCTTGGACTATTCCGTATGTTATGATATTGTAGGCGACGAATGCCACTATCCACGCCAGCAGTGTGGTATAGCCGACCACAAACAGAGCCCACCACCACGAGCCTGCCTCATTGCGTATGGTTACCACCGCCGCTATACAGGGGAAGTATAGCAGTACAAAGAGAAGCAGCGAAATTACTGTGGCTGTGCTGTAAATAGGACTGCCGTCATCGTATGTGGCATTACGTAGTTTGTCGGGAAGCGATGTTTCGAGTTCATCTTCGGATACGTCATACAGTACGCCCAATGTGCTTAGTACCATCTCTTTGGCAGCGGCTCCGGTGATTATAGCCACCGATATTTTCCAATCAAAGCCCAACGGTTCAAGTACAGGTTCTATCGCCTTACCGAGCATAGCCATATACGACTGCTCTTGTCGGGGTTCCTGCCCTTCTGTCGGACGTGGGAAATACGACAACGCCCATATAATGACAGTACCCACCAATATGGTGGTAAACATCTTTTTGAGATATTGCGACCCCTTCTCCCAAGTATCGCGAATGACATATCTTATCTGCGGTCGGCGATATGCGGGCAGCTCCATTACAAAGGGTGTCTCCTCTTTGGTAAAAAGCACTTTTCGAAACAACATAGCAAACATAGCCGCAAAGACAATACCTACAAAATAGACACCAAACATTACCAAAGCCTGATATTGAGCGAAAAACGTACCTATTATAAGGATATACACAGGCAGGCGGGCACTGCACGATATGAATGAGGTAATGAAAATGGTTATCATACGCGAATTGCGGTTTTCGATAGTACGGGTAGCCATCATAGCGGGCACCGAACAGCCGAAGCCCATCATCAACGGTATAAACGACTTGCCGTGCAGACCTATTTTGTGCATAAGTCTATCCATTATAAATGCGGCACGAGCCATATAGCCCGATGCGTCGAGGAGAGTCATACAGAAATACAGTATCAATATGTTGGGTAAAAATACTATGACAGCTCCCACACCTGCTACTATACCATCGACTACCATACTTTTGAGCATTCCGTCGGGCATAACGGACGACAACCACTCCGAAAACAGTTCGATACCTCTCTCTATCCAATCCATAGGGTATTGCCCAAGCGAAAACGTAACCTGAAACATCAGATATATGACAAGGGCAAAGATAGGATAAGCCAGATATTTGTCGGTAACAATCTTGTCTATTTTAGATGTAGGAGTAAATGTCTCTTGCTGTTGTGCGGGTACGAAAGTCTCTTTTAGAGCACCTGCTATAAAGCCGTATTTGGCATCCATAATGGCGTTGGCAGCCGACGTTTTTAGCTCTGCCTCTATCTTTTTTTCCTCTTTGTCGCGTACTTGAATAATGTCGGAGTAGTTGGCAAAAACGGCTGCAACACCCTCTATATCTTTGTCTCTCTGCAATAACTGTATGGCTATATAACGCGGTGTAAAGCTATCGTATGCTCCTTCGTTTACCGAAAACACCTTTTTGATGGCTGCAATAGCCTTCTCGATAACATACCCGTAGTTGATATGTATGTGTCTGACTATCTCGTGCAGATGTTTGTTGCCCATAAGGTCTGATGAGGTATGGCGTTTGCCGTGTCGGTGTTCGAGCTCCACGAGGTGGTGGTAACGCTCTATTAGTTGGTCGTCTTTGATAGAGTCGATAAGTTTGCCTTCACGGTCTATTATATCGGCACCTTCGTATATCTTTATGATTGAGTCGAGTAGGTCTGCTATCCCCTCTTTTTTTGCTGCCACTGTGGGGACAATCGGTATTCCTATCAGTTTGCCGAGAGTGTCGAAGTCGAGGTGGTCGCCACGTTTTTCGAACTCGTCGTAGAAGTTGAGTGCAATGATAGACCGCAGATTCATATCGATGAGCTGAGTGGTAAGATAGAGATTGCGTTCGAGATTGCCCGAATCCACAACATTGAGTACTATATCGGGCTTTTCGTTCACTATATGCTGACGCACAAGACGCTCTTCGGGCGAAAAAGCCGATATCGAATATGTGCCGGGCAGGTCGGTAAAGTTGAACCGATAACCTTTGTACGAACAGTGTCCCCGCATAGTATCGACCGTTACACCGCTATAATTGCCTACCTTGACGTGCATACCCGTAAGGGCGTTAAACAAGGTAGATTTGCCTGCGTTGGGGTTGCCCACGAGAGCCACGTTTATCTCACGTCTTTTTTCGAGAGCTACGTGTCGGAAGTCGTCTTCGGAGAATGTACCAAAGTACGACTCATTGCCCTGTATAAGTACCTCCTGAGCCTCTCGTTCGGAAAGCACATCTATCTGCGATGCCACACTTCGCCTAAGCGACACCTCATAACCCATTATTTTATAAGTGATAGGGTCGCCAAGCGGAGCCTCTTTGAGTACTTCCACCGCCTGTCCCTTGATAAAACCCATCTCTACGATACGTTTGCGAAATCCGCCATAACCGTGAACTTTCACTATATAACCCCTTTGTCCGGGCTCTAATTCGGATAATTTTTGCATAATTCAACTTTAATGTTCAGACATTGATTGTTTTATCGTAAATAGCTTTGTTCAACTAATCGTTCCAACGAGTCATAGTCTTGTGTACATCGGTGATAGGCATAAGTCCTGCTTTTTGTATTACTTTCTGACCTATCTGTTGTGTGAGAAAAAAGCTCAAACCGCGCGGCAGCCCCTCTCGTGTCTCCGAAAGCAAGATGTAGAGCGGTCGCCAAAACGGATAGTTGCCGTTGTATAGGTCGCCTGCATAGGGCAGATAGCTGTTGTCGAGAGTTGCTTTTGCCTCTTTGGATACTCGTATAAGCCTTACTTTGCGTTCGTTTTCGGCATATTGGTTTGAGTTGAGGTTGCCCATAAGGTTCATACCCACTATGCCGATGTTGTTTGGGTCTGAGGCTATTTTGTCGAAAATATCTTCACCGTCGTTGAGATGAAAAAAGCGTTTGGACACATCTTGCGAACCCCTTGTGATAGAGTCGGATATGTATCTCATGATGCCACTTTGTCGGCTTGCAAAAAATATTTTTATCGAATCGAGCGACGACGAAGGGTTAATCTCTGTCCATGTATTGATTTTGCCCATTATGATAGCCTCAATTTGTTTTACGGTGGCTATACTATCGGGGTTTTGGCGGTTGATAACAAAGGCTATACCCTCATACCCAAATGGATATGTCCGCACTATACGTGTCGGGGGCAGTAGGCTGAGTTCGCGGGCGTCGAGTTGGCGACCGACTATAGCCAACTTTACCGAATCGTTGATTAGATAGTCGATAGTCTGTTTTTCATCGAAATATTTAGGAAATACAAACGCTTCGGGGAAGTGCAAGGCAAACACATCAAGCTCTGCCTCAACGATACGACGCATCTCTTCGTCGGCTGCTATCCGAATTACCCCCGATACCAATGTGTCTGTTGCCTCATCTTCTTGTTTCGGTTTGCAGCCTGTCGCTGTGGCGACGAGGAGCAAGAATAGAAATATTTTTTTATACATAATATCTGAAAAAATGTGTGTTGTAAGTGATTGCAAAGGTAATAAATAGTTTTGATTTTTTTGAGTTTGTCAATGATTGACTTACTCTTGTTCTACTTGTTTTACGTCTATTACTTTTATGCCGATTTCATCTTCCAATCGTTTTTGTAAAATTGTACTATTTAAGATTATACCTTCGGGCGAAGTGGGGTTTACTGTTATGGCTATCAGATTGGTTTTTTGAAGCACCATAATTTTTCCTCCCATTTTTTGAAATATATGATATTTGTCGTCGGAAATAAATATGGTCGAAAAATCCTTTGCAACAACGGTGAAGTCTTTGGCAATATTTTTTTCGATTAGAAAATCTATCAATTTGTTCGACAATATTCCAAATACAAATAGAGTTCGGTTTTGACGTAATTTTTCGATGTTTTCTTTGGATATATTGCTGATAGTAAGTGCAGAAAGTATGTTTAGGTCGTGTAGTTCGTTGTCGATGAGACAGTAAACTCCTTTTAGTTCGACATCGCTATTGATTGATATTGTGTCGTTATTATCTATGAGTTTGAGATTGACGCTATCGAATTTAGCTAATCCGATAAGTGTACATACAAACTTGGTTTTTCTTACAAGAGTCTCTATATTAGACGAATATGCCGCCCCCGTGGCCAAAATCATAGCTTCTGTTATAGCAGGAGAAGCCAAGCTTAGTCGCGACAACGCACCATCGACTATTGTAATATCCGTTCCGAATCTAATATTGTTTTCGATAGTTTTTTTTAGAGTATGGGTGTCGGCTGCTCCCGACAACAATATTTTACCGTTGCTTATAGCTTTGGCAGTTACCAAACGCCCCAAGATAGTATGCTCTCTTGATATGTCGAGTATCTCTGCCGAAAAACGTTTCGTTAGGAAGTATTGTTCGGCAGTAGTAAAAATCATTTCGCGATAAATCATTATTTCGGGCTTCGATGTCTTGGTAACGGCATCTACCGTTTCGCCGTCTATACCTATAGAGGTTATAGCTACTCGTTTAGGTCGGTTTTTTATGTTTTTAAGGACATAGTTTAAGGTTTCGGTTTTACCCGTATTTTTTTCCAAACCAACGATAGATAGGCTTTTGTATGGTAATATTTTATCTATCAATTCCATAATCTTGTATGCTACAAATCTTTATTCTCTTCTTTTATAGCTCTGTCTATGATTGCCTGTGGTAGCTGTTTGGAGGCGTTTGCTCCGAGATTTTTCAAGTTTTCGGCTTGACCTATTATTGTACCCGCATTGTACGTGCCATTGGCATTGCGTTTTACCAGCTGATTCATAGCATCTTGGTATGTGTCTTTGGCTGCTTCGAGGCTTCTGCCTACTTTTGTCATATTATCGATAAATCCTACAAACTTATCGTATAGTTGTCCCCCTAATTTAGCAATCTCAAAGGCATTTTTTCGTTGGTTCTCCTGTGTCCATATAAAAGATACGGTACGCAAACTTGCCAAAAGAGTGGTGGTAGAAACCAATATTATATTCTTCTTAAAAGCATAGTCAAACAGCGAATTGTCCTTTTGCAAAGCGGCAAACAGAGCCGACTCGAAGGCAAAATACATAAAAACAAAATCGGGCGTATTGGTAAGATATTGGTAATTTTTTTTGCTCAGAATGTCGATGTGTTTCTTTATATCCCTTATATGTTCGTTGAAATAGTAGTTCTTTTCTTCGTCCGATTCGGCGTTGAAATACCTTTCATAATTGACCAGCGATACCTTACTGTCAATAATATAATTTTTGTTTTGCGGAAGATTTATTATGTAGTCCGGTATTACTCTTTCACCTTCCTGATTGGCAAAAGAAGACTGTTTTTGATAATGAATACCTTGTTCGAGTCCCGATTTTTCGAGTATCTGTTCGAGTTGCATCTCGCCCCAATTCCCTTGAAGTTTTTTATCTCCTTTGAGGGCAAGAGTCAGTTTTTGTGCATCATCACTCATCTGTCGGTTGATGTTAATGATTTGTTCGAGTTCCTTTTTTAGAGCTGCTTTTTCACGAGTTTCGTTACTGTATGTTTCGTCGATTTTTTTCTCAAACTTATTTATATTCTCTTTTAACGGATTCAGTATGTTTTGGAGTTTTTCTTCGTTCAACTGCGAAAACTTCCGACTTTTCTCTTCAAATATCTCATTGGCAAGCAGTTTGAACTCTCTGTTGAACTCCTCTCTAAGACGAACCACCTCATCTTTTTGTAAGGAAAGTTTCTCTTCGCTGTTCTTTATATCGCTTTTTAGACGTTCTCGTTCTTTTATCAGTTCTGTAATCTGTACGGATTTTAAGTTAATATCTTCTTTTAATGAGGTATTTTCGGTGTATAGAGTTTTTATGTTTTTGTTTAGAAAAATATATACCAAAACAGCTATAATCGAACCGAGTAAAAATCCTGCAAGAATGTATGTTATCGCCATATTGTGTTGTTTGTTTTATGAATAAATGTAATGTTTGGAATACAAAATTATAACAAATTATTTATCTGCGACAAGGTTCGACATTAACTATCCTTACACCGTTTTCTGCTACTTTAATACGCACTTTTACGGTCTCTTTCGGTAGTAATGGTTCGATGTTTTCAGCCCACTCAATAAGGCAGATATTCCCGTCGGCAAAATACTCTTCTATGCCGATATTAAGTGCGTCTTGTATGGTTTCGAGGCGGTAGCAATCGAAGTGATATATTATACCGTCGGCTTCGGCTTCGTACTCGTTGACAATGGCAAAGGTAGGGCTTGTAATAGGCTCTGTAACGCCCAACGCCCGACAGATGGCGGTTATAAAGGTGGTTTTGCCCGCTCCCATTTCGCCGTAGAAGGCAAATATTTTGGCATCGCCGATATGAGCGACAAACTCTTTGGCAACCTCATCTATATTGTTTGGAGTTATTCTGTATTGCATAATATGGCTGTGTATTAGCGGTTTTTCTCTTTCTTCTCCTGTCGCTCGTAGGCATCGACTATACTCTGTACCAGGTAATGACGGACAATGTCGTTTTTGTCGAATTCTATCGTGGCTATTCCCTTTATATCTTTGAGCGTAGCCACAGCATCGATTAATCCAGATTTTTGTTGCGGAGGCAAGTCTATTTGGGTAATATCGCCTGTGATTATCATCTTGGTATTTAGTCCCATACGAGTGAGGAACATTTTTATTTGGTGTTTTGTAGTGTTTTGGGCTTCGTCGAGTATTACCACGGCATCGTTGAGAGTTCGCCCTCGCATAAAGGCGAGAGGAGCTATCTGTATTATACCTGTCTCGATGTGCGACTTGAGTTTCTCGGCAGGCAGCATATCGAGTAGTGCGTCGTATAGGGGTTGTAGGTATGGGTCTATTTTCTCTTTCATATCGCCCGGCAAGAAACCGAGCTTTTCGCCCGCCTCCACCGCAGGACGTGAGAGAATTATTCGCCTTACCTCTTTGTTTTTCAGTGCCTTTACTGCCAATGCTATAGCCGTGTATGTCTTGCCGCTCCCTGCCGGACCGATAGCAAAGAGCAGGTCGTTGTCTTTGAACTTCTCGACCAAAAGCTTTTGGTTTCCGGTACGAGCTACTATCGATTTGCCCCCGATGCCGTGCAAAATTAGGTTGTCGGCTCTGTTATCGGCTATATGACCGCCGTCTATAAGCTCTAATATCTTCTTCTCGTTCAATAAGTTATGTTCTCCGCAATAGTATTGCAACTTATCTATAACCTGCTGAAAACGAACAATCTCCTCGGTTGTTCCCTGTACCTTTATGATGTTGTTGCGTGCAACCATTTTTAGCTTTGGAAACAGATTTTTCAGCAGTCGCATATTGGCATTATTTACCCCATAAAATACCACCAAATCGACATTCTCGTTGAGTTCTATTATTTTTTCTTGCATAGGGAACAAAGATAATACTTTTTGGGAATTTAGAAATGAAATATTACATAAAGGTTTTTGCATCGCAAAAAAGACCAAAGCAAAACTTAGACTTGCAACTCAAAACTATTTATTACCTTTGCATTCCAAAAAGGCAATATTATAATATAATGAATAACGCTAAAAAAGTACTGTTGTCAATGAGCGGTGGCATAGATTCCACTGTTGCCGCTATTTTGTTGTTACGTCAGGGCTACGATGTGGTAGGCGTAACATATCGTACATGGGATAGCGTATCGCAAGGATGTTTTGAAAAAGAGAAGGGCTGCTGTACCGTCAATGCTATTATGGAAGCAAAAAAAATGGCTCAACAAATGGGATTCCCTCATCATTTTCTTGATATAAGACAGGAGTTTAGAGACAGCGTTATCAAAAACTTTATAAAAGAGTATCTTGCCGGTCGAACCCCGAATCCCTGTGTTGTCTGTAATGCGGAGATAAAATGGGGCGAGGTGCTGAAACTTGCCGACCGCTTGGGTTGTGATTATATAGCTACCGGACATTATGCTCGGATTCGGAAAATCAACGAAAACTATTACCTCCAAAAAGGTGTTGATACTCATAAAGACCAAACATATTTTTTATGGCGTCTGCCCCAAAGTGTGTTGGAGCGTACTCTTTTCCCGTTGGGAGAGCTTACCAAGACAGAGGTGCGTAAGATAGCCTTTGATGCAGGGTACGAAAAACTGTCTCGAAAGGCAGAGAGCCAAGAGATATGCTTTGTGCCGGATAATGATTACAGAGAGTTTCTCAGAGAGGAGGCTCCCGAATACCATACCGTTTGCAAAGCGGGTAATTTTGTCGATACTTCGGGTAAGATTTTGGGACAACACAAAGGTTATCCGAACTACACCGTAGGGCAACGCAAAGGACTTGGTATAGCTCTTGGGCATCCGGTATTCGTCTCTAAAATTAATCCCGACACCAACGAAATAGTATTAGCCGATAGAGAAGAGTTGTTCACAAAAACGGTATTTGCCTCCGACTGTATTTTTGTCGATAGAGATAGTCTGCACAACGATACTGAGGTGGAGGCACGCATACGTTACAAAAGTCCTGCAACAAAAGCACTCATTACATTTGATGATAGTATTGACAAAAATAGAGTGAAAGTCGTATTCAAAGATGATGTTTGGGCTGTTGCTTCGGGACAGTCTATTGTTTTTTATCAAAATGATTTAATCATAGGCGGAGGAGTAATAGAGTAGTTAAGTGTTTTATTTTTAGTTATATGCCTATTAGAGTGAAAATGTGATAGATAATTTATATTGCAAAAATAAAAAATATTTTTTTGTAATATAAAAAAATGTTGTAACTTTGCAATTCTAAAAAATTGGAAATAAAGTATATTTATATTACTTATAATTGTAAAAAGATATTGTGTAACCATTTAAAAAATACAAAAAAATGACAAAAGCAGATATTGTAAATGAAGTTAGTAGAAAAACTGGCATCTCAAGAGACGAAGTTTTGAAGACATTGGAAGCTTTTATGGATACTGTAAAGGGTTCGTTAGGCAAAGGTGAAAATGTTTATTTAAGAACATTTGGCAGTTTTATTGTCAAACAACGTGCGGCAAAAACAGCTCGTAACATTACGAAAAATACAACTATCAAGATTCCTGCTCACAAAATTCCTTCTTTCAAACCGTCGAAAGAATTCTCCGGATTGGTAAGAAAATTGAAATAATAGAGGTTTAACCAAATTTTATTAGTTTTAGTATTATGCCGAGTGGAAAAAAAAGAAAAAGACATAAAATGTCGACTCATAAACGCAAAAAAAGATTGAGAAAAGACAGACATAAGAAAAAGAAATGATATCTTATTATTATTTGAATTAAGATAAAGAAACAAATTTAGAGAGCAAAAACGTTTAAAGCTTTAAATTTGTTTTTTTATTAAATTAAGATTGTAGATAATAATTAATTTAATCGGCTTGATTTTATGAAAGAATTAATAATAGATGCGAATAATGAGAGTGTATCAATAGCCCTTTTGGAAAACAAAAAGCTTACGGAGTATGCGAAAGATGACCTAAAACAGAGCTATGACGTAGGCAACATATATCTTGGGAAGGTAAAAAAAATTATGTCGGGGCTCAACGCCGCTTTTATAGATATAGGTGGCGGCAAGGAGGCTTTTATACATTATCACGATTTAGGGGAAAATTTCCCGTCTATTAATAATTTTGTACAGAAGATAATAAACGACAGGAAGCGAATCCCAAAATTCGAGAAACTTCCGCCTTTGGGGAAAGACGGTCAAATCCGTTCTGCACTTAGTGCCGGCCAGTATATATTGGTTCAGGTAACAAAAGAACCCATATCTACAAAAGGGGCAAGACTTTCGGGCGAAATATCCATTGCAGGCAGATTTATGGTTATGATGCCATGCAACGACAACAAGACGTCGGTATCTTCCAAAATAAGCAACAGAGAAGAGAAAGTACGCCTAAGACAGCTTATACATAGCATAAAACCAAACGATTACGGTCTTATAATCCGTACTATTGCCGAAGGGAAAAAAGTTGCCGAACTCGATAACGAGATGAAAATACTCAAATCTCGTTGGGAAAAGACAATAGATAGCCTTAGAAAAAGTAAAGGTGTCGGACTTTTGTCGCAAGAAAGTAGCAGAGTAGTATCTATCGTTCGCGATTTTGTCGATAACGATTACGAACAAATACACGTAAACAACCCTGAAACTTTCGAAGAAATCAAAGAGTATGTTCAGCTGATTGCTCCCGAACACGCCGATATAGTAAATCTGTATAAAGGCGAGTTGCCTATATTTGACCATTTTGGTGTTACCAGACAGATAAAAATATCGTTTGGTCGAATAGTGCCGTTCAAACGCGGTGCTTACCTTACTATCGACCATACGGAGGCAATGTTTGTAATAGATGTCAATAGTGGCACTCGTGTGAGAGCAAGCCAAAATCCGGAAGATAATGCTCTGGAAGTCAATCTAATGGCTGCCGAAGAGATAGTCCGACAACTAAAACTCCGTGATATAGGCGGCATTATTGTTATAGATTTTATTGATATGGACAACAAGTCGAATATGAATAAGGTCTATGAGCGTATGATTGAGCTTATGAAAAATGATAGAGCCAAGCACAATATACTGCCTCTTAGTAAGTTTTGTGTTATGGAGATAACTCGTCAGAGAATTCGTCCTACGATTGCAATAAATACGGACGAAACTTGTCCTACTTGTTTCGGTACGGGCAAATCCAGACCCTCTATATTGTTTACCGCCCAGCTCGAAGAGAAAATCGACAAGATAGTTAATGTGCTGAAAATAAAAAACTTCACTCTTTGTGTTCATCCTTATATCGAAGCCTATCTTACAAAAGGTCTGATTTGTGAAAAAACGAAATGGAAAATGAAGTATTCTTGGGGAATGCGTATATTGCCTATGGAAGCACTTGGTTTTTTGCAATATAAATTTCTCGACAAAAACAGAGAGACGATAGAACTTGACGTAGCCGAATAGAAATAGTTAATCCTCTTTTTTTTGATTGATAAAACCAAATGAATTGATGACAAATTTAGTAATAGATATAGGCAATACAAGAACCAAGGTAGCAGTTTTTGAAAACAATCAAATGATTGATTTTTTTGCAGAAGAGCTTGTTACCTTACCTCTGCTCAAAGATTTTTTGAAGCAATACAGTATTGATAATTCTATCATATCTTCGGTCTCTTTTAGCAAACGCGAAATAGTCTATTTTCTCGAAAAAAACAGTAACTTTATAGAATTTAACGCACAGACCTACAAGGGGTTGAAAATCAATTACGAAACACATCAAACATTGGGTAAAGACCGCATTGCGTCAGCCATTGGTGCTATTGAGGTAATGCCAAACAGCGACCTTTTGGTCATTGATATAGGTTCGTGTATTACGTTCGACCTTATTACCAAAGACTCTACCTTTCAGGGGGGGAACATAGCTCCCGGATATTATATGAGACTCAAGGCTATGCACGACTATACCGCAAAACTCCCAATCGTAAAACAGCAAATTCCCAAAGAATTGATAGGCAAGAACACAAAAGAAGCCGTACTGTTCGGAGCATATTGGGGGATAGTATTCGAAATAGACTCTTTCGCCGAGTATCTAAGAGAAAAATACCCCGATATTAAGGTAATTCTTACAGGAGGCGATGCGCATTATTTTGAAAATTCAATAAAACAATGTACCTTTGTAAACTCAAATTTGGTGCTTATTGGGCTTAATAAAGTTATTGAGTCTATAATCAATTAAAAATTATACTGTTGCTTGATTTTATAAGTAATATTGGATAAATAGTATTTATACTTTTGGCAAAGAAAATTAGTTATATAAGATGATAAATAAAAAAATTGTAGCTACCTTATTGGTTTTAGTAATATCTACGGTTGTTGTTGCTCAAAACAGTACCAATTCGCCATATACACGATTTGGTTATGGAAAGCTCGTGGATGCAGGTTTTGCCAGAAACAATGCAATGGGAGGTATTGGGTTTGGTTTTAGGCAGAAAAACACAATAAACATAATAAATCCGGCTTCTTATAGCGTTATCGACTCTACTTCGTTCCTATTTGAATTCGGATTTTCGGCAATGGCATCGCGATTTGCTTCAAGCACTGCCAATAGTACAAAACTGACAGGGAATATAGACTTTTTTGCGATGCAATTCCCCATTACCAAATGGATGGGAATGAGTGCAGGTATAGTGCCGTACTCTTTTGTAGGTTACAATTTTAGTACAAAAGATTCTACAATTATACCATCTACAAACGACACCGTTTTCAGGATTAACAATCAGTCTTTTGGAGGTAGCGGCGGTATTTCGCAAGTATATCTCGGAATGTCGTTTAATTTATTCAAAGGGCTGTCGCTCGGTGTTAACGGTTACTATATGTTTGGCAATATTCTCAACTCCCGCTATCTCGAACAAACTTTCTCCGACAAAAGAGCCAACTACTCGACACATTCTATTACTCACCTTAGTGTTAGTAGCTTTAATACACGTTTTGGGTTGCAGTATTCGCAGCCATTGAGAGATAAAAAAGATGTGCTGACCGTAGGCGCTATCTATGAGTTTCAACACAAACTCGGTTCTCGATATGTGGTCGAAACCTTTGGTGTTGATACAGTGATAGATACGTTGAGGAATATATTTGAATTGCCCAATACTTACGGATTGGGATTTACTTATTCTTTGGATAACAGATTGCTCTTTGGTCTCGATGCTTTGTATCAACAGTTTTCGAAAGCAAGTTTCCGTAATCAGACTAATCTTTTGAGAGATAGATTTAAAATTGCCGCCGGACTCGAGTTTGTCAATAAACCGAACGGCAGTAGATATATAGACCGTATGGCATGGCGTGTAGGGGGCAATTACTCCACCTCTTATGCCCAAGTTAATAATCATAGTTTGAGCGATTATGCCGTTAGTCTGGGCGTAGGTTTCCCCTTTCGCACCAACAGAAGTATGCTCAATCTACACCTCGAATATGGCGGTTTTGGAACTACAAAAAATAGTTTATTGCAAGAAAACTATTTGAAAATAGGTATCAATCTGACATTAAACGAAACGTGGTTTTATAAGTTGTTACTCAAATAGAAGTTGAATCTTTTTTAGTATAAAAACATTTTAGAAATAAACGAAGTAAGGCTAAAATATATATGTCAAAGCAAAAAACATTAAAAACTGAATTTAAAATAGAAGGCAAAGGTCTTCATACGGGTAAAAGTGTTACTCTTGTAGCCAAGCCTGCCGAAGAAAACTTCGGTATTGTGTTTGCCAGAGTAGATTTACCGTCATCGCCTCAAATTCCTGCATTGGCAGAGTTTGTCAGCAATACCGAAAGAGGCACCGTGCTAAAAAAAGGCGAAGCCACGGTAGCTACTACCGAACACTGTTTGTCGGCTTTTTATGCTTTAGGTATCGACAACTGCCTCATAGAGATAGACGGACCCGAAATACCTATTTTGGAAGGGAGTGCCAAAATTTTTGTCGAAAAGATAAAAGAGGCAGGTTGTGTCAAGCAGAATGCGGAAAAAAACTACTATTCTGTTACACAAAAAATGGTATTCTACTCCGAAGACAAACAATCATCTATCACACTTCTACCCGACAATGAGTTTTCTGTTCAGGTAATGATTGATTACGATTCGCCTGTGTTGAACAATCAGTATGCGATACTTGAGTCTATGGAAGAGTACGAAAGTGAGATAGCTCCGTGTCGTACTTTTGTTTTCGTTCGCGAATTGGAGTTGTTGCTTAAAAATAACCTAATAAAAGGAGGCGACCTCGATAATGCAATAGTAATATATGATAAGCAAGTGCCTCAAAATGAGATACAACGTATAGCAGACCTTATGGGGCAACCTTGTCCCGATACCGATAAATTGGGTTATATCAACACCAATTTGCATTTTGACAATGAACCGGCTCGTCATAAACTTATGGACCTTATAGGCGACTTCTCTCTTATAGGTCGTCCTTTTAAGGGCAGAATTATTGCAAGACGTCCCGGACATACCGTAAATACTGCATTTGCAGGGCAGATACGTAAAGAGATTCGCAAACACGACGTATTTGTTCCGGCTGTCAACCTAAGCGCCGAAAGTGTAATGGATATCAATAGAATCAAAGAACTATTGCCTCATCGTTACCCTTTCTTGTTGGTCGATAAGGTTGTAGAGTTGGGCGAGAGTCATATTGTTGCAGTCAAAAACGTAACATATAATGAGATGCAGTTTATAGGACATTTCCCCGATGAGCCTGTTATGCCCGGAGTGTTGCAAGTAGAGGCTATGGCACAAGCAATGGGATTGTATATTCTAAATCAGGTAGAGAATCCCAAAGAATATTCTACCTATTTCCTCAAAATAGATAATGTCAAATTCCGTAAAAAAGTAATACCCGGCGATATAATGGTGATGAAAGTAAGTCTCAATTCGCCTATTAGCAGAGGTTTGGCATCAATAAAAGGATATGTTTTTGTGAATGATACTATAGCTACTGAGGCAGATATGGTAGCTCAGATTGTAAAAAATAAATAGAATAACACAGTGTAAATCAATAGAATATTTTGGTTGAAAAATATTTTTTTCTTATTGTGCAACATTCTGATGTTTTTTATAGTCTTATTATTTTAAGCAAAGTATAAATTTAAAAATTTAATATTATTCAATGATAAGTGAATTGAGTATAATACACCCGTCTGCTAAAATAGGCGAAAACGTAACTATCGAAGCATTCGTTAATATAGGCGAAAATGTAGAGATAGGCGATAATACCATTATTATGTCCGGTGCTAAGATAGTGAAAAACACTAAAATAGGTAAAAATAATAAAATATATCATTCTGCCGTAATAGGTGGCGACCCGCAGGATTTGAAGTTTAAGGGAGAAGAGACTTTTCTCGAAATCGGAGACAATAATATGTTTCGCGAGTTTACCACTATCAATAGAGGTACGGCATCTCGCCAAAAAACCGTAATAGGCAACAACTGTTTGCTAATGGCTTATTGCCACATCGCTCACGACTGTGTGTTGGGCAATAATATTATTACATCGAATGCCGTACAGCTCGCAGGAGAAGTTGAAGTTGACGATTTTGCCATAATAAGCGGTGGTGTTTTGGTACATCAATTTTCGAAAATCGGGAAACACGTAATATTACAGGGTGGAGCATTGGTAAACAAAGATATACCGCCTTATATAATGGCTGCACGTTTCCCCATAGCTTATACAGGGGTCAATACAGTAGGATTGCATCGCAGAGGTTTCTCCGAACAGCAGATAGACGAAATCAAAAATATATACCGTATCCTTTTTAATTCGGATTTGATAATATCAAAAGCTGTCGAAAAAATTGAGAACGAGTGTACAAAAACCGAGATAAGAGACGAGATAGTGAACTTTATTAAGCTTTCCGACAGAGGTATATTGAAAGGGACTTCTTGTTGTAGCTCCAAAGAGTAAAAGCAGAATATAATTGGTACAAAAAAAGAGGCTTTTGAATTTAGCCTCTTTTTTTAACGTTTCCGATATAAAAAACTTATTACTTTCTTATACCTAATTCTTTAATAATCTTACGATAACGTTCGATATCTTTGGCTTTCATATAATCCAAAAGGCGACGACGTTTACCGACAAGTGTTTTTAAAGAACGTTCTGTACTATAATCCTTTTTATTTGCCTTTAAGTGTTCGGTCAAATGGCTAATACGGGCGGAAAATAGCGCCACTTGGCTCTCTGCCGAGCCTGTGTCGGTATTAGACTTTCCGTATTTGCTAAAGATTTCTTTTTTCTTTTCTGCAGTTAAATACATAAAATTTAGTTTTTAAAAAATATGAGTGCAAAGGTAATGCTTTTTTCTGAATTGACAAAATAATGAATTGTCTTACGGGACAGATTATTATATCATTGATTATTGCTCGGTGAGTAGTAGCACAAAAAAATTAGAGAAATACCCAAATAGTACTTCTCTAACCCCAAATAAAATAACTAATAACTTAAAAATTTTTAATCGAGTCCGCTTCCTTCTACTATTTCTAAACCTTGATTTTGACTATCGCTGTTTGACTGTTGTTGAGAACGTTTGCCGTTTTTCTGATTCATACTGCCGAAAGCATAGGTAACGGAGAGAGTTATCTCGCGTATGCCACGTCGCATTTTGGCTGATTGAGTGAAGTTTTCGCCTGTTTTTAATATTGTTCTGCCTCTGGAGTTTAGAATATCTCTTGCGTTGATATTGAATGTAAAGTTACCTATGGTTTTGCGTATGCCTCCGTCCAAAGAGAAGTTTCCTTCCATTGTACCTTGTGCCACAGCTCTTGGAGCACTGTATCCTCCCGTGAGTTGAAGCATAAAACCTTTGGGCAACATTGCTTGAGCCATCATACGAACATTCCAAGAGAAATCCTCCTGTGGATTGCCTATAACGTGATATCCGACACCGGGTACCTCGTAGTCGAAGCCATCGAGATGGTAGTAAAACAGATTTACCGTTGTGGTAAGATTGAGAAACTTTTTGATGTTGTTCTTTACGACTATCTCCGTACCTGCCGACATAGTCGATGCTACGTTTTCGCTTGTATTGTACATCACATCTTGGTCGAGGTACGATATACGCTGTATTACATCGGTGGTATTACGGAAATAGCCGGAGAACGAAAGTATATGGCTTTGCCATGTTTTTATGTAGTTCAATTCCAATGCGTTAGAATATTCCGGAGTAAGGCTTGGATTACCAAAACGGATATTTTTTGAGTCGGATATGTTTTTGAAAGGGTTGAGCTGCCAACCGTTAGGACGCGAAATTCGGCGTGTGTAGTTGAGTTGTAGCTGGTTTGTCTCTTGCCACTCGTAGTTGAGGAAAAGCGATGGAAAGAGGTCGAAGTAGTTGTTGTCTATCGACTCGTATCCTCTCGATGTCATCTGTGTATAGGTGTGTTCGCCTCGTAGCCCTGCCTGGTAGTTGAATTTGCCGAATGCACCCGAATAGGTTACATAAATAGCATTTACCAAACGCTTATAGAGATAGTCGTTGCTAAGCAGAGGGTTTATAACCATATTGTCGGCGGTGGTGCCTGTGTATGTGTCTGATGGCGAATTCTCGCTGTTTGCCGAACCGTTGTATCCTGCCTCCAATTTGTGATTGTTTGCAAGTATATTGGTATAATCGGCTTTGAAGTTAAGAGAGCGGTTTATTATGTTTGCCTTCTGTTGTTCGTGGGTGATGTATAGGGAGTCGGCGGACGAGTCGGCATCGAAGTCGTAGCTACCCTTTTCTATATAATAAGTGTCTCCTGCCATATTCCATTGATTGTAATCGGCTGTAAGGTCTAACGTCTGTCTTTGGTCGAATGTGCGTTTGTAACCGAGTGTAATATTGCCGCCTAACATCTTGTTGCTACCGTCGGTGTTACGTTCGCTGTTGAATATTGAATTAGAGTTAGACGATTGATTTACAATGGTGTTGTCTTTCTGCTGTCCTAACATTCCAAAGGCTGATAGCGAAAACTCATCTTTGGTACTTGGGCGGTATGTACCTCCGAGACGGGTAAAGATATGACTACCTCTGCCGTCTGATTTGGTCGATGATTGGAGCGAACCGATTCGTAAACCCGATGCGGTCATTGTGCGGTCGATATCGACACTCGATTCGTTGTGTCGGCTTAAGTAACCGATAGAGCCGAATAGGTCGAGTTTGTCGGAGCTATAGTTGATATTGGCGTTTAGGTTATAACTAAGTCTGTTGCTGATACTTGCCATTACAGAGCCGTAGTAGCCTGCTTCTCGCCCCTGTTTTAGTATAATGTTGATAATGCCGGCAGTACCTTCGGGGCTGTGTTTCGATGACGGATTGGTAATAATTTCCACACGTTCGATTGTCTCGGCAGGTATCTGTTCAAGTATTTGCGACTGATTCTCGGTGTTGAGTCCGGCCGGCTTGCCGTTAATCCATATAATAACACTCTCGGAGCCACGTAGTGCGATAGAGCCCTCTGTTGTAACTTCTACCGAAGGTATGTTTTGTAAAATATCCGATACGGAGGCTCCTGAGGTAATAGCACTTGCCGATACGTCGAACACTTTTTTGTCGAGTTCAAAACGCATCTGCGACTTCATAGACTCAACCGATACTTCGCCGAGTGTAACGTTATTTGACAATTCAAAGTCGAGTGTCATCACATCTTGTGTACCGTGATTGACTATTAATTTTGTATATTCCACATAGCCCATATACGAAACAGTGATAGATAATGTGTCTTTGGGTAGTCCCGATACGGAGTATTGCCCTTGTAAGTCGGCTGTGGCACCGTCGAAAAAGTCGCTGTTTTTTGCTTTTATCGATACGGATGCTGCTCCTATGGGTTTGTTTGTTTCGGAGTCGGTAATAGTACCTTTGATAGTAGTTTGCCCGTAAATAATTGATGTAGCTGTTACGAGCAGGAGTAGCAATAAATTTGCTTTCTTCATGCTTAATAATAATTTTTTTGTAACTTAAATAAATATAGTGATTGAGACTAAAAAATACAAAAAAGTTTAATATATCTGTGTAATAAGTAGATAATAAAAACACAGCCAACAACCATTGTGCTGTTGTTGACTGTATCTTAAATATATGTAATAAGTAAAACTTATTGAGAAATAACCAAACGGAATCCTAAGTAACTACTTGTATTATTTGGATATTGAGCGTGTCTGCGAGCCGATCTGCACATAACAGCTCCGTTATACCAACTACCGCCTCTTATGATACGAAACTCTCCCGTATTCGGCCCCTGAGGGTCTGTGCTCGGACTGTCGTTGTAATACTCCTCTCCGTACCAGTCGTTGCACCATTCCCATACGTTTCCGTGCATATCGTACAAACCCCAAGCATTAGGTGCGAAAGTACCTACATCGGTAGTACGTTCTCTATATATTCCTGTTGGATAGCTGTCGTAAGGATATAGGCCATCGTAGTTTGCTTGGTCGGTAGTGATATTTGCTCCGGTATTAAATGGAGTTTCGGTACCTGCACGACAAGCATACTCCCACTCTGCTTCGGTAGGCAGTCGATATGTTTTGCCTGTTTGTTCGTTTAGTTTGGTAATAAACTCTTGTACTTTGTTCCAAGATACTTTTTCTATGGGTAGATTGTCTCCTTTGAAGTTGCTGGGGTTGTTGGTGCTACCCATTACCGCTTTCCATTGAGCTTGGGTTATCTCATATTTGCCCATAAAGAAACCGCTTATAGATACCTCGTGTTGAGTCTCTTCAACTTCGTTCCTTCCGACTTCTGTATTGGGGCTTCCCATTTTGAATTTGCCGGCAGGTATTGATACAAATTCAAATTTCACTCCGTTCAGTTCAAAGTCCGGATTTGGCGGCGTTGCATTGTTTACGGTTACCTTGCAGGTAGCTGTTTTGGCTCCGTCTTCCGTTGTTACGGTAACAGTCGCCGTACCTGCTTTCAGAGCCTTGATTGTACCATCTGTTTGTACTTCTACCACAGATTTATCGCTACTTGTCCAAGATACGGATTTGTTGGTAGCGTTCGTTGGCATTACTTGGTACTGCAATGTACCGTTGTCTCCTACATTGAGTGTGAGCTCTGTAGGAGAGACAGTTACATCGGTTACTCGCACTACTTCATTTTGCGGTCTCTCTTTACAACCTGTTAGAAATATTGCAGATACAAATGTTGCAATAATAACTTTGTTTAAAAATTTTGTTCTCATTACAATTGGATTTTTTTAAAATTTATTATTAATTGTTTTGTTAGTATTTTATGCTGTATATCGTTAAATATTTGGTTTTATTTACGATATAATATATTTTATACAAAGAACAAACTTTATAAATCTTGGCAAAATTAATATTTTTTTGGAAAATACCGACCGATTTTCAATAAAAATATTTAATACGCCAACTCAGAACTATTTATTATCTTTGTAATATTATTTTCGTACTTTATAAAAGTGTTTTTTAGAGATATTATAGGACAAAACGAGATAAAAGCTCGGTTGATACGCAGTGCCAAAGAGAGAAGGGTAGCACACGCACAACTTTTTTATGGCAATGCAGGTGTGGGCTGTTTGCCTATGGCGTTGGCTTACGCTCAATATATATGTTGTGAAAATCCGCTTGACAACGACTCGTGTGGAGAGTGTGTCTCGTGTAAAAAATATGCAAAACTATCGCATCCCGATTTGCATTTTGTATTCCCTATTATAAACAAAAAATCGTCGGGCGACGACGGTTCTGTATGTGATGACTTTCTTCCACAGTTTCGCCATAAGGTGCTCGAAGAGCCTTATCTATCGTTACAAGATTGGCAAGAGACTTTGCAGGAAGAAAAAAAGCCGATAATCTATACTCGTGAAGGAGAAGAGATTATCCGAAAGCTGAACCTAAAAGCATTTGAGTCTGCATATAAGATAATGATTATATGGTGTGCTGAACAGATGCACGAAGCCTGTGCCAACAAAGTATTGAAAGTGCTTGAAGAGCCGCAGGGACAGACTCTTTTCATACTGATTTCAGATAATACGGAAAATATAATTGCTACTATACGTTCGAGAGTTCAACAAGTGTTTTTCCCGCCGATAGACGACGAATATTTGCGTGAGGAGTTGCGTAAAAGAGGGTTGTACGATGATAATGCCGAATTTTATATAAAAAACGCTCGTGGGAGTATCAATAGTCTATATCACGAGATAGCCGACAACAATACTCGTACCTATTACTTCCGACTTTTTATGGATATAATGCGTGGCTGTTGGAATATGAACGAGACTACGTTTATCGAACAGTGGCGTCCGCTACTCGACCAACTAACATCGTTGGGTAGGACATCGCAGATTGCTTTTCTTCAAAATGCACAACGAGAGTTGCGTGAAAATTTTATACACAATCTAAATGTGCCTGATTTGGTATATATGAATAGAGAAGAGTTCGATTTTGCACAAAAATTTTCCCGTTTTGTCAACGAACGTAATATCGAACAATTGACCAATGAGTTCGCTTTGGCAGAGGCACATATCGACCAAAATACCAATTCAAAATATGTGTTTTTTGATTTGATGCTGATAGTCAATGAGTTGTTGAAAAAGTGATTTATTTAAACCGAAATATAAACTACGATATTCGCTTTTATCCCCAAAAATATGTAATTTTGTAAGTTTATGCTAATAGGGATTGTATGGCAAGAAAAATAAAACGAGGTACCATTATTATTTTTATAATAATACTAATATTTTTAGTATTACCTTCGGTATTGATTAATCTTGCTCCCGTACAGAAATTTATAGTAGATAAGATTACTGTGGAGCTGTCGGAGAAAACAGGTACAACCGTTTCGGTGGATAAAGTACGTTTTAGGCTTTTCAATTCGTTGTCTGTAAATAAATTGTATATAGAGGATTTGAATAGGGATACTCTTATTTTTGCCGACGAAATATCTTTACGCTTTTCGCCGATAAAGCTTTTTAGAAAAAAAATACTCATTAACGAGATTGTAATAGATAAAGTGTCTGTAAATCTGGTGATTGATACTTTGGGTGTGAGTAATATGGATATATTGAAAAATATTTTTACCACTAAGCGCGACAGTAGCAATACGGATTGGCTTTTTGTATTTCAAATAAATGATATCCAGCTTACTAAAAGCAAATTCTCTTTTGTCGATTTGCGAGCTTCCAAAGAAAAAACAAGTGAGGTTTTTGATAGTAAAAATATACGGGTCAACAACATAAACGGTCAATTTTTAGTATATAAGATTGATAAAAATTATTATAAAGGGAGAATCAAAAATTTGAGCTTCGAAGAACAATCGGGTTTTAGATTGAAAAAATTTCAAACTGCATTTTTGTTGACCGACTCTACCTGTTTGGTACAAGATACCAAACTAAATCTTCCAAACTCACGGCTAACCATAGATTCTGTGTTTGTTAATTTCGGCGAATTGCAAAAGGCAAAACCCGATATAGGCAAAATAGAGCTTGCCATAAAAAATCTTGATACAAAAGCCAATGTGAAAGATTTCGATTGTTTCGATAGTTCGTTGTCGGGATTGGATTATGTGGTTTCGGCTCAACTCTCCGGTGCGGGGCATATCGAAGATATTTTTTTTGAGACACTTAGACTTAGTTATGGCTCGCAAATGGGTTTTGTCGGTAATGCCCGAATTATAGGGCTTCCCGATATTCCGAAAACATATATATCGTCGAATATAATCAACCTATATGGCTCTATACCTGCAATACAGGATTTGATAGCCAACATCAACAAAAAACCGTATCTATTGCCCAAAGAGTTGATAAAACTTAATAAATTTGCTTATAACGGTAAAGTAGCGGGATATCTTAATGATATTAAGGTGTTTGGTAAGCTGTCCACAGAGATTGGTGATGTAGAGACTAATTTGGACATAAAATCCGACAATAACTTTGAAAAACTGCTATTGGAGGGGCGAATCAATACGTCCGGATTGAATCTTGCCAAAATAATGCCTCCCGAAAGCGGTTTGAGCAGTATAGTGATAGATACTTATGCAAAAATAAAGATAGGTAAAAACATACCTTTGGAGAGCGATGTAAATGCAAAGATAAAAACATTGGTATATCAGGGTTATACCTATAATAATGTAGAACTAAACGGACAGGTAGCAAGAAATAAGTTTGAGGGGTATGCTTCGATAGATGATGAAAATGGTAAACTTAACTTCCACGGACTTGTCGATTTGAGCGACAAACAAAATAAAGCATTCTTTTTCGATGCAGTAGTGAAAGACTTTAAACCACATAAACTCAGTTTGATAAAAGATTATCCCAATCTTGAACTTAATTTCAATATCAGAGCCGACTTTACGGGAGATAAAATAGATAATATAAACGGAAATATTCTTTTAGACTCGATATACATTAGCAATAATCGTACTTATAAGATTAATAAACTCTACATATCGTCCAAAAGCCAAAACGACTCTTTGGTAACACTTATAGAGTCTGATATTGTAAATGGCTATATTTCGGGGCAATATTCGTTTGCAAAATTGCCGACAGATATTATAAGTATGGTGCATAACTATATCCCTGTTTTAAAAACAACAGACAATAATCTTGATGTCAAACATGATTTTGCTCAACGAAACAGTCTCGGTTTTTATGTAGAGATAGAGCCTCTCAAAGATTTGTGCAACGTGCTGGAAATCCCGTGGACTACCACTAAACAAAGTACAATATCCGGCTTTTATAATGGAGATATACAGATGTTTAATTTGGAGTTGGAAGTGCCTCAGATTACCAATGGCATATTGGAGGTCAACTCTACAAGACTGAATTGTTATAACGATGATAATAAGTTGAGACTTATAGCTTTGTCTTATGTGCAGTTGCAACAAGATTCGTTGCTGGTAGCTTTTAATTCCGATTTTGAAAACGATGCGGTAAATCTGCTTTTGGCGTGGAAGAATTTTAATGAAAAAAACGTAATAGCGGGAGAAATTTTTACACAGACTCGGCTTTCGAAAGATATCAATAATAAATTGAATATGAATGTCGATTTTTTGCCAACACAGATAGTGCTTAGAAATCAAATACTTGATGTCAATAAATCGTCTGTTTTTACCGATTTTAATACTCTGAAAGTAAACCATTTTGCCATATCGGGCGACAATCAGAGCATAAAGATAAACGGTGCTGCCTCGAAGCTCCCCGAAGAGCATATTTCTATACATCTCGAAAAGATAGATATGGGTTTTATATCTTCTTTTTTGCCCGAAAAATCGGTAGTTTCGTTCGGAGGTATAGTAACCGGAAGAGCCGATATATCGAAAGTCTTCGATACGCCCGATTTGGATATATATGTCGAGTCCGACAATTTTATGTTTAACGACTATCCCGTAGGATATCTCGAAGCCAATTCGTACTTTAATCATAATACTAAAAGTCTTGATTTCGAGGGAACAATCACTACCGACAGCACTAACTCAATAGCCAAACTGCACGGGAAATATTTCCCGGGTATAGACTCGTTGATACTTTATGGAGATATTAAAAATCAACGTCTTCAATTGGTGAAAAAATTTGTTGATAATATTTTTTCCGAAGTGGACGGTTACGGCACCGGCAAATTGAAGGTTGCCGCAAATCTTAAAAAAGAGCAAACAACAGTAGAGACTAAGGCAGCCGTACAAAATGGCAGACTGAAAATAGATATCTTAGGTGCAGAGTTCTTTTTTAGCGATACAATCACTCTGACACGAGATTCCATTTTGTTTAGCAATGTTGATGTGAGAGACCATGACGGTAATTATGGTAAAGTAAGCGGTTATGTCTCTCATAAATATTTAAACAAAGATATTAAGTATAAAATAGATGTCAGTGGCAACAACACTCTTATGTTTAATAAAAGAAGAGGTAACGATATCCCTATTTATGGACAAGCGTATGCAACAGGGTTTGGCACTATAAGTGGTACCGATTTTGTTACAAATGTTACCTACAATGCTACTACAGAGCCTAATACGAAAATTTATATACCATTAAGCGATGTTACTGCTTCTACTTCGAGCAATTTTATATCTTTTGTCGGAGCCGACTCTGTAATACAGGCAGCCAAACCCAAACCCCGATTAAAAAATACGAATACGGAAATAAATACCAATATAAATCTTAACTTAAATGTAAATCCGAATGCTCAAATACAGCTATTGATAGACGAAAGAGCGGGCGATATGATAAAGGCATCGGGCGATGGTATCCTTACTGTGGCTTACAACAGTCAAACCGAAGACTTCAATATGTATGGTACTTATACTCTTACCGAGGGTAAGTATAGATTTGTTTTTCAACAAGTAATCGAGAGAGAGTTCCGTATTTCGGCAGGCTCTACTCTCTTGTGGAACGGCGACCCGCAAAATCCGATAATCAACCTTAGAGCTATTTATCAGACGAAGGCATCGATTAAAGGACTTTTTGACCAATCAATCGTATCGCGGGGTAGTGGTAGTATTCCGGTCAACTGTGTATTGAATCTTACAGGAAACCTTACCCACCCCAATATATCGTTTGATATAGAGCTCCCCGGCTCTAACGACGATGTCCGTAGAGCATTGAAAAATCTTATAAACACAGATGAGATGATGAACCGCCAGATTATTTACCTTTTGGCATTCAATAGATTTTATAATCCTAATGCAGGACAAACGACAGGACAAACCAATTCAACCTCCGGCGATGTGCTTTCGATTTTTGCCGCTACACTTGGTAATCAGCTTAATGGTATGCTTGCTCAACTCTCCGACAAGTTTACTATCGGACTAAATATAAAGCTCGACCAAGACCAGGTTGCCGGAACCAGAAATAATGAGTACGGCGTAAATATAAACTTTACTCCCAACGACAGAATAGTTATCAACAGCAATCTGGGTTATAGAGAAGAAGAGCCACTTGGTAATAGCAGCCATACTACTTCTAACGGATGGAATAATGCTATTCTCGACTTTGAGTTGGAATATCGATTAGACCAGTCGGGCAGGCTTGCCGCTAAGGTATATAATCGTACCAATAGTATTCAAGACTTTAAAGACTCGCCTTATACACAGGGACTTGGACTTGTGTATCAAGAGAGCTTCAACTCTATAAGGTCGCTCATCGCCAAGTACAGAAAAAAGAAAAAAGAGACGACCGATGATAATAGTAGCAATAAAAATACTTCTCGAAACAAAGAGGCGACCAAAACAGAGGAAGCGGAAAAAACAGAAAAAACAGAAAAAACAGAAAAAACAGAAAAATAAAATATGTAACTTTTGTCCATAATATTAGTCAATGATATTGAGATTATAAAAAAAGCAGTATATTTGCAACCTAAAAAAAATAGTAATATTAGTTATGAAAAAAGCATTATTAGTGGCTGTAATAGCCTTGATTTCGGCAACAACATTTGCCCAACTACCTAAGGTAACACTTAAAACCTTAGACGGAAAGACAATTTCTACAGAAACCCTAAGTAATGATGGTAAACCTTTTATTATCAGTTTTTTTGCTCTTTGGTGCAAACCATGTCAAAGAGAACTTAAAGCTATTGCTGAAGTGTATGACGAGTGGCAAGAGGAAACAGGAGTAAAGCTTTATGCCGTTTCTATCGACGAAGCACAGAACATACATAAGGTAAAACCTTTGGTTGATCAGAATGAGTGGGAATATGAAGTGCTTCTCGACCCCAATAGCGACTTCAAACGTGCGTTGGGAGTAAATATGATTCCTGCCGTATTCATTGTTGATGGCAATGGCAAAATAGTCGATTCTCGCAATGGATACACCGATGGGTCGGAATCACACCTGATAGAGAAAGTAAGAGAACTAATTGGTAACAAATAAGTCGAATAGTAGTAATGAGATTGAGTATTAAGTTTATAGTTAGTGTTCTAACAATATTATCTTTAACCTTTCTATCCGTAGATATGTTTTCGCAAGAGAAAGTATATCTGTCGGGAAGTATTCATAGCGATATGCTTTTCCCCGAATCGGATAGTATAATAGGTACAGGCAAGGTTACAGAAAACTTTTTGTCCAACACCTATATCAATTTGAATTTGGGAAGCCAATACATAGAAGCGGGGGCAAGGTTGGAGTTTTTGAACAATCCTCTGCCGGGTTTTGAAAAAGAGTTTGCCGGAGCAGGTATTCCAAACTTCTATGTTACGGGTAAGTACAAAAAAAATAGCCTTACCGTTGGTAACTTTTATGATCAGTTTGGTAGTGGGCTTATTTTTCGTACCTACGAAGAGCGTTCTTTGGGAGTTGACAACTCTTTGCGGGGAGCAAGGCTTTTTTTACAACCGTACAAAGGGGTGAGATTTAAGTTGCTCGGAGGCTTTCAAAGAGTGTATTTCAACTACAATAGCTCCAATTATTGGGGGTTTGACTTTACCCAAGGAGCAGTGTGGGGTAGCGATTTGGAATTAAACATAGACGAATGGATTAAATCATTACACGAAAATAATTGGAGTGTTATGTTGGGAGCATCTTTTGTCAGCAAATATCAACCAAGTCAGGATATTTTTAGAAAACTGACCGAAAAACTCAATCTGCCCGAAAATGTAGGTGCTACCGATGTAAGACTGCAAATCCAAAAAGGCAACTGGGGCTTTCTTGCCGAGTATGCTTTCAAAGCAAACGACCCAAGCGCCGACAATGAATATATTTATAAGAATGGTTCGGCTCTAATGCTTTCGGGGACTTACTCTCAAAAAGGGCTTAGTGCTATGTTGCAGTTGAAACGCAGTGATAATATGTCGTATCGCAGTATCCGTACCCAAAGAGGCAATTCGGCCTTTATCAATCACTTACCTGCTTTTACCCAGACACATACATACGCTCTGGCAGCTCTTCGTCCTTATGCGACACAGCCCGGTGGCGAATGGGCTATTCAAGGAAGTTTTGGATATACATTCAAAAAAGGTACAAAAATGGGTGGCAAATATGGTACAACCTTAAAGTTCAACGCCTCTTACGTAACAGGATTGGATAAGCAATATTTGCCCGATTTGGATGGAGTCAATCGTTATATAAGCGGAGAGTTAGACTCTCGTTACAATATAAAAGGAAGTGACGGTTATCGAGCTCCTTTCTTTGGATTTGGTGAGACGTACTATACCGATATCAACTTGGAGTTGACCAAAAAAATATCAAAAACCTTCTCTATAAATGCGATGTATCTCTTCCAGCAGTATAATCCGAGAGTAATTGTAAGCGAACCGGAAGATCTTATTACATCAAATATTTTTATATTTGAAGGTAAAAACCAGATAACAAACAACTTCACTCTGCGTTACGAATTGCAATATCTATTGGCAAGCCCTTATAGTGGCACCAACGACCCAACTTCGATCACATATAGAAAGCCTATTGAGAGGACTAATCAGGGCGACTGGATTTTCGGTCTTGTAGAGGCTTCTCTTTTTGGCAATCTGATGGTATTTGTGCAAAATATGTATAATGTGGGTTCGACCAAATTGAACTATTATAATGGAGGTATTACATACAATGTAGGCTCTCATCGCATACAGGTGGCTTACGGACGTACTCGTGCAGGATACAACTGTTCGGGAGGTGTATGTCGCTATGTGCCTGCTTTCAAAGGAGTTCAAATCTCTTATAATATGACTTTTTAATGATTAAAAATAATAGAAATATGAAAAAAATAAATATAATATTGATTTTTTTAGCCGCTACCTTACTTGTATCTTGCGATAATGTGCCGGTGTCGGAGCGTAAAAAAGCAGTCGATATATCGTCTTTTAAAAAGCCTGTGGTGGTAATTGACTTCACGGGTGTTGCTTGTAACAACTGTCCGCGTGCTGCCGAGACTATCAAAAAAATGCACGAACAGGCAGGCGATAAGATAATAGGTGTGGCAATGTATCCCGATTGTTCGTTCAATCATACGGAGTTTGACCTTAGGTCTCCCGAAGCGACTCAATATTATGAGGCTTTCGGCGATATACAGAAAATTTTGTTACCTTCGGGGATAGTTGATTTCTTTCCGTACAACGACAATGTGATTATAGATGTCGATTTGTGGGGGTCGGCTGTATCCGAACGTATTGTAAAGGATATACCAATAGAGGTGTCGATTCAGGCTGCTATTGCAGGTAATACAGGCGATGCGAGTCGTACGCTCAATATCACATCGACTATAAGCACTTCACAGACAATTGCAGACAATCTTTCGCTAATTTTGTGGCTTATAGAAGATAATATCGTTGGGACACAAAACTATTATGGCACATATATCGATAATTATGTACACAATCATGTGTTGCGTACATCTATAAATGGGCTTTGGGGCGAAAGTATATCAATAGCTCCGGGTACAAATTCTGAAAAAAGCACTACCTATAAGGCAACTAACGATACCTGGAAGTTGGAGAACTGCTCTGTCGTAGGTGTCGTTATCAATTCGGCTACAAAAGAGATAATAACAGCCGGTAAAACAAAAGTATCAATCAATTGAATTAAATATAGTAATAACAAAATAAATTTTCTAAAAAAATGAAAAAGATTAGTTTTGCAGTATTAGCAGTATTTACCCTGCTTATGGTGTCTTGTGGACAAACAACTCCTCCTGATGTTGACACATTTGAGTATGTGTTGGAAGAAAAACAAGGAGACTCGTATGTAAAAGTTAAAAATGGAGATACATTCACAGTATCCACCACAGACGAACTTGGATATTATAAATTTAAAGGCAAATTGACTACAACACAAGATTTTATTTTGGTAATAGATGTAAATAGACCCGCAGCAGGTCTTAACGATCAGTTGTGTTTTGCAGGTAATTGCAGAGATGGCAACATGCAGACTACCGAACGTTTTGAAGACACGGTGCTAAAAGTCGAACCGTTTGAAGGATATTCCGATTTTGAAGCCAAATTGAAAACGGATGTTGTCGGAGAATATCCTATAACATATAGTCTGTATCCAAAAGATAATGCTTCAAACAAACTTACTTTTACAGTTATTTTTAAGAAAGAAAGCTAATAATATCCCCCTTTAAAGGAACCTTGATAGCACAGTTAATTTTAGACGAATATCGTCCTTATTACGATAGCGAAGTGCCTGAGGCAGTTGCAAGAATTGCCTCAGACTCTTTGTTTGAGCCAATTGTAAAGTTTGTTTTCCCGCAAGAAGATTATGGCAGTTTTGTAGAACGCTTCAAACGGTTACAGACAGTATATAGTTTTCAGGCTGAGATTATGGACAAAGCCATTGGCAATATAGTGAAGCAGACGGCTACATCGCTTACTTATTCGGGTGTAGAGCAGTTAGACACTGATACAAGTTACACATATATATCCAATCATCGCGATATTGTGCTTGATTCGGCAATACTTCAGACCATCTTTTATGCCAATGGTATTAAAACATCTGAAATAACCTTCGGCAACAACCTAATGAAACCTCAAATAGTGGTGGATATAGGTAAGGTCAATAAGATGTTTAAGATAATCAGAGGAGGCTCTGCAAAAGAAATTTTTATCAATTCGATGAATGTGTCGAAATATATGCGTTATGCCATTACTTGCAAACACGAATCGACGTGGATAGCTCAACGCAGTGGTCGAACCAAAGACGGGGACGACCGTACTCAAGTAGCTGTCCTCAAAATGCTGTCTATGAGCGGTTCCAAAGAGTTTGTGGACGACTTGGCGGAGATGAATATTGTTCCGATAGCCGTATCTTATGAGTATGAGCCGTGCGATTTCCTAAAAACACGCGAAATTTATATATCACGCAGACAAACATATATAAAAACCGACAATGAGGATTTAAACAGTATTGTTACAGGTATAATGCAGTTTAAAGGCGGTATAAACTATACCATTTGCCCCGCTATCTGTCTCGAAGAACTTCAAAGGTGCGACTCTCTACCTCAAAAAGATAGATTCAAAGAGCTTGCCGCAATAATTGACGCTCGTATATACGCCGGTTATCAGCTGTTTAAAACCAACTATATAGCATTCGATTGTTTGGGAAAAACAAATAGATTTGCCGACCGATACACACTTCCGGATAAAGAGAGTTTTGTCGGATATATGGAGAAAGGATTAGAGGCAATAGAGGGCGACAAAAACGAACTTAGAGAAATCTTCTTGAATATTTACGCCAATCCTGTCAAAAACAAAATAGAGTCTGGTTTTTCGTTATGAACCGATTTGCGTTTGTCCCGACCTCTTTGTTCGATGCGAATAATGCGGCTCGATATTTGCCGGTCAGAAAGAGCTTGCAAAGGCGAGCAGATATAATTTACAGAACATTCGATTATTATGGAGTAGTGGGTGTTGCAGATAATAGAAGTACTGCGATGACGACTACTAATATACTGTGGTCATTGTTTGATTGTGCAGGTAAAAATGTGGGAGAAAATATATTTGTCAAAATCACAGACAAACAACTGTTTATGATTGTCCTCAAAGACAAAAGTTTGTTGTTGGCAAATGTATTTGAGGTAAATAAAAATGAAGATGTAGCATATTTTGTTTTGTCGGCGGTAGAGAACACCTCTCTCGACGTCTCTAATGCAACAGTAAAAATAGTATCAAACGACAACAACGAGATTGTTAGCTTGCTCAATAGGTATATCGATGCCGAAGCTATATAGACATAAGAATAGTTTGGCTTATATCGATCGGCATACTTCGGAAAACAAACCGAATTTCAATCAAACAAGGTGGAAAATATAATGTTTTTAGCTAAAAATAGTTGTGTTTTCAAAAATAAAGTGTAACTTTACAATTTGTTATAAATAAATATTTATTATTAAGATTAAAAAATTATGGCTCTCAACAAAGTATTTTTAATTGGAAATGTAGGTAAAGACCCGGAAGTACATTATTTTGATTCTAATTCTCGCAAAGCATCTTTCACTCTTGCTACTACCGATAGAGGTTTCACTCGTACCGATGGTACGGTAGTACCCGAACGTACCGAATGGCACAATATTGTGGTTTGGCGAGGTTTGGCAGAAGTTGTAGAGAAATATGTTCGCAAAGGTAGCAAATTATTTATCGAAGGTAGGATAACAAGTCGCTCTTATGAAGATAAAAGTGGTGTAAAGCGTTATGTTACAGAGATTACTGTCGATAACTTGGAGCTTCTCAATCGCCCAAACACCTCGAATGTAGAAGATAGTCCAATGAATAATAATTCGGCTGTGTCATCAAGTCAATACGAGTACAATGCTCACGATGACAGCGACTTACCGTTTTGATATAATATTTTTGTTTATATATAAGAGGTTACTACTAAGATTGGTAACCTCTTTTTTTTATTTTAATAGCAATAAATATAGGATAATTGAAATAAAAATAGTACTTTTGCAAAAAAGTAGATTATGGTAAACGAATCTCGACAAATAATAGAGCGTGCCAAAGAAAAAATAAGGCAACTCGAAGAACAAAACAAAAGTCTGAGAGAGGAGCTATCCGAGTTGTCGATTATAAGGGAGAAATATCAGGATTTACTTAGTAATTATGAGAGGTTGAAGTTGGCAAGGGCTTTTGGCCATTCTGAAGAAGATAAGCAGAGAGCCTATCGTCGGTTGACCAATATGATTACGGAGATTGATAAATGTTTGGAAATGCTTGATGATTAAAATATAAATATTTCGATGGAAAACATAGAAAAGCAAAATATATCTGTTAAAGTTGCAGGCAATGTATTTCCTCTCGAAATAATAGGTTCGCAAGAGGAGTTTTATCGAATTGCAGAACACATTTTTAAACAAAAAGTAGAGTATTACGAAAAAAAATATACAGAGAGTCCTCGTAACGCTATTGTCGCTATGGCAGGTTATGATATTACTGTGTGTTTTCTTAGATATATAAACTCAATAGACAACTCAAAAGAAATTAGAGAGTTAGAGAGTTTTTTGTAAGATAAAGAATATAATAAAAACAAATATCAACTCCCGTAAACAGACACAAATTACGTTGTTTGTTTGCGGTTTGTTTGTTTGTCAAACAACTAATTAGAGATAAAATGGAATAATAATTTAATTTAAACAACAAAGAATTTTAAAAAATGAGTATATTATTTGTGGTAATTGTAGTAATTGCTATGATTTGCGGTGTTGGGATAGGTTTTTTTGTAAACTATCTAATAACCAAAAACAAGGGTAATTCAATACTGAAAAGTGCCAAAGAAGAGGCAGAAAACCTCAAAAAAGCCCAGTTGCTTGAGGTAAAAGAGAAGTATATTAACCTCAAAGCAGAGTATGAAAAGGAGGTTGCCGAACGTAATAAAAAGTTTCGTCAGATAGAGAACCAACATAACCAGAAAGAGCAGAATATCAAACAGAAATATCAGGAACTTAACCAAAAAAATCAGGAACTTGCCAACGAAACTAAAAAACTTGATGCCATAAGAGACAATCTTAATAATCAAATAGTTTTGGTCGAAAACAAGAAAAAAGAGCTGGAAAAACTAAAAGTACAGGAAATAGAAAAGCTATCTCATATATCGGGTTTGTCGGCAGAAGATGCTAAGGCTCAGCTTATAGAGAGTATCAGAGACGAGGCGAAAACCGATGCAATGGCTTACGTTACCGAGATGATGGAGGAGGCGAAGATGACTGCCACCAAAGAGGCTAAACGTATTGTGATACAGACTATACAGCGTGTCGCTACCGAAACTGCTATCGAAAATTCTATCACTGTATTTCACATCGACTCCGACGAGATAAAAGGACGTATCATAGGTCGCGAAGGGCGTAATATCCGTGCTTTGGAGGCTGCCACCGGTGTTGAGTTTATCGTTGATGACACGCCGGAGGCTATAGTGCTTTCGGGTTTCGACCCTGTACGTCGCGAGGTGGCTCGTCTATCGCTCCACCAACTTGTTACCGACGGCAGAATACACCCTGCTCGTATCGAGGAGGTGGTAGCCAAGACACGCAAACAGATAGAGGAGGAGATAGCAGAGGTAGGCAAACGTACGGCTATCGACCTTGGTGTTCACGGACTGCACCCCGAACTTATCCGCCTTGTAGGTAAGATGAAATATCGTTCGTCGTATGGGCAGAACCTACTGCAACACTCACGCGAGGTGGCTAACCTCTGTGCGGTAATGGCTGCCGAGCTCGGTCTCAATCCACAGAAGGCGAAACGTGCCGGACTGCTTCACGATATAGGTAAAGTGCCCGACGACCAACCCGAACTGCCACACGCCGTGTTTGGTATGAAACTTGCCGAGAAGTACAAAGAGAAACCCGATGTCTGCAATGCTATCGGAGCTCATCACGATGAGGTGGAGATGACCTCGTTGCTCGCCCCTATAGTTCAGGTTTGTGACGCTATTTCGGGTGCTCGCCCCGGTGCTCGCCGCGAGATAATAGAGGCTTACATCAAACGTCTGAACGACTTAGAAAACCTCGCTATGAGCCACGAAGGTGTGGTTAAGACATACGCCATACAGGCGGGTCGTGAGCTTCGTGTGATAGTAGGTGCCGACAAAATCGACGACACGGCAATAGGAAAGTTGTCGTACGACATAGCCAAAAAGATACAAGACACAATGACTTACCCAGGGCAGGTGAAAATCACTGTTATACGCGAAACACGTTCGGTAAGTTATGCTAAGTAACTAATAAAATTGTTAATAGTAGAGTACATTAATATCCTAATGATAATGTAGAAGGCTTTGCTCTGTCTGAGTTACGAAGCAAATTAAGAATTACATTTAATCTCAAAGATTTAAAACATAATGCAAAAGCATTACGCAATAGCACGACTATTCATTCTAATATAGATAAACTATTTGAAACTTATGAAAAAGCTAAATAAATACATATTCCTACTTATGTTAACCATAGGGTATTTCTCGTGCGAAAAACACCCCGGTTATACTTATTATCGCATAAAAAATGGAACAAGCAAAGAGGTCTTTATGAGATTTTATAATAGTAGAACCTACTACTCTACTATGTATTCCTCTTTTACTATTAAACCGAATGAATATTCACCAATATTTAAGGAATCTATTGGAGGAAAGAATATAGAAGAATCTTTTATATCATATACGGATTCTATTGATTTATATCTGGATAATGTATTTGTAAAGCGATATATTAACCCAAGGTTTAGCGGAGTTTTTCCTACTAGCGAGGGTCCAAAAATGCCATACAGTATCTATTCTTATCATACGGAAACTGATGATGCTATATATGTGGAGACTTACACTATCCTCGAAAGCGACTTTGATTGAAAGGTTTTAGTGGGGTTTTGATAAAAAAGGGTTGCCCTACAATATGTTATGGGTAACCTTTTTGCTATTGCCGTAATAGCCAAATATAGTATTATATAAGTTAACGATGAATTGCCCAAGTGAAAATTTATGAGTAATTTTGCCGAAATTTTCACAACATATAAAAAAAAGTTATAGATGTCAGACGATAAGAAAGTGATTTTTTCGATGGTAAATGTCTCCAAATCATTTACCCCAAATAAGCAAGTACTTTGTTTGACAAAAAGAGGGTGCTTCTGATTTGCTACTCTTTTGTTTAAGGGATGTAAGATATTTGCTTAATATTGTTTGATTTATAGAGGCTGTTATTAATTATACATAGTTACAGTAATTTTTATGCCGAAAATACCTACTTTTAGGTATGGTGTTATGTGATTTATAATTATAATTTTGCATGCAAAAATAAAGCACCCTGTTTGGGTTATAATATCAATTAATATAGATAAACTGTTTGAAACTTATGAAAAAGCTAAATAAATATATCTTTTGGATAGTAGTAGTAGTTATTGTTGGTGTCTCTTGTAAAAGAGAATCGTGTTACATGTATTTTAAAATAAAAAATGGGACAGACAAAGAGGTTTTGATGAAGTTTTATTATCATGATCCCCAATACGCTTTGTATCCCTCTTTTACACTGAAAGCAGGTGAGAGTTCGCCTTCGTTTAGAGCTTCGATAGGGTGTAAAATTCCTGATGATTTTTTTATTACCGATACAGAATATATAGATGTATATCTTGACAACGTATTTGTAAAGCGATACCATACAAAAATTACGCCTGATAATAATATGGACAAAAAAAATCCATATTATTACCGATACTATATTCCTACAAAGATGAATGATAGTACAATTTATATTTATACTATCCTCGAAAGCGATTTTGAGTAAATCGGTTTAGTAAAAGAATTTTTGATAAGAAAGGTTGCTTTACAATATGTTATGGGTAACCTTTTTGCTATTACCGTAATAGCAAAATATAGTATTATATGCGTTAAAGATGAATTGCCCAAGTGAAAATTTATGAGTAATTTTGCCGAAATTTTCACAACATATAAAAACAGTTATAGATGTCAGACGATAAGAAAGTGATTTTTTCGATGGTAAATGTCTCCAAATCATTTACCCCAAATAAGCAAGTACTAAAAAATATATACCTGTCGTTCTTTTACGGAGCAAAAATAGGTATCATCGGTCTCAACGGTTCGGGCAAATCGACCCTTTTGAAGATTATAGCAGGTGTCGAAAAGAGTTTCGACGGTGAAGTGGTATTCTCGCCCGGATATTCGGTCGGCTATCTCGAACAAGAACCTAAGTTCGACGAGGGAAAGACCGTCAAAGAGGTTGTGCAAGAGGGTGTTGCCGATATTATGGCACTGCTCAAAGAGTTTGAAGAGATAAATGCTGCTTTCGGTGACGAAAATGCGGATTTCGACAAATTACTTGCCCGACAAGCCGAAGTGCAAGACCGCCTCGATGCTTGCGACGCGTGGAATATCGATACCAAGCTCGAAAAGGCTATGGATGCCCTGCGTTGCCCTGACGAAGATGCGTTAATCAAAAACCTTTCGGGAGGCGAACGTCGTCGCGTTGCTTTATGTCGATTGTTGCTACAACAACCCGATATACTGTTGCTCGACGAACCTACCAACCACCTCGATGCGGAGAGTATCGACTGGCTCGAACAGCACCTGCAACAGTATCAAGGAACGGTAATTGCCATTACCCATGATAGGTATTTTCTTGACCATGTGGCAGGCTGGATATTGGAGCTCGACAGGGGAGAGGGTATTCCATGGAAAGGCAACTATTCGGGTTGGCTCGAACAAAAGACAGCGCGTATGGCAATGGAAGAGAAGCAGGAGAGCAAACGACGTAAGACACTCGAACGCGAGCTTGAATGGGTAAGAATGGCACCGACTGCCCGACACGCCAAAGGTAAAGCTCGTCTTAATGCATACGACCAATTGTTGAACGAAGACCAGAAAGCACGCGAAGAAAAACTCGAAATCTTTATTCCCAACGGGCCGCGTTTGGGTAATAAGGTAATCGAAGCCAAAGATGTCTCTAAGGCTTTCGGCGACAGACTGTTGTTCGAAAATTTGAATTTTACTCTACCGCCTAACGGTATAGTAGGAATAATAGGTCCTAACGGAGCCGGTAAGACCACTCTTTTCCGTATGATTATGGGAATGGAGAGTGTTGATAAGGGTACGTTTGAAGTGGGTGAGACGGTAAAAATAGGCTATGTTGACCAGATGCACAAAGATATTGATCCTCAAAAGACCATATTTCAAGTAGTATCCGGTGGAACGGAGTTTATACGTGTGGCAGGAAGAGAGATAAACGCACGTGCCTACCTGTCGCGATTCAACTTTACCGGAGCCGACCAAGAGAAACTCTGCGGAGTACTTTCGGGTGGAGAACGCAACCGCCTGCATTTGGCTCTAACTCTAAAATCGGAGGCTAATGTGCTGTTGCTCGACGAACCGACAAACGATATTGACGTAAATACTCTAAGAGCTTTGGAAGAGGGTTTGAATGCTTTTGCGGGGTGTGCTGTGGTAATCTCGCACGACCGCTGGTTTTTGGATAGAATATGTACTCATATACTTGCTTTTGAAGGCGACTCCAAAGTATTCTATTTCGAAGGCTCGTATTCGGAGTATGAAGCTCATAAACTAAAAAGAGACGGTTATCAAGAGCCAAAACGCATCAAATATCGTAAGTTGATTTAAATCTAATAAATCATTACCTTGATATAAACAATGGGTTCAAATTATATGAAAATATTTTGTACCTATTGTTTTTATTTTAGACTAAATAGCATTATGGTAAAATAAAAATATGAAATCAATATTTGAGTTTATTAAAAAAGTATTAAATTTGCCACTCATTTTTTTAAAAAAAACAGATAAATAAATTATGTTTAAAGACGTATTATCAATAGGAGGAAAACCCGGACTTTATAAATTGATTTCTCATTCAAAAAACTACATAATCGTAGAGTCGCTGACTGACGGCAAAAGAATGCCTTCGTATCAGAACGAAAAAGTCTCGTTGCTTAGAGACATAGTTATGTATGGTAATACCGAAGAGAAAAAATTGAATGAGCTTTTTAAGGCTGCTTTCGAACTCTCAAAAGGGGAAAGAATTACCGTCGATATCAAAAACAATGTAGCATTACAAGAGTATTTTGTGCAAATTTTTCCCGATTTCGATAGAGATAGAATTTATCCGAACGATATTAAAAAATTTATCAATTGGTACAATTTGTTGATTGATAATAAAATAACCGATTTTGAGATTGAGCCGGAGAGTGCCGAGAGTGCTAACGAAGCCAAAGAACCCGAAAAAGAGGTAAAAAAAGTAGAAAAAGTAGAGAAACCCAAGGCAATTGCCAAAAAAACGAGTCAAAAGGTTTCTACCAAATCGGCTGCCCCCAAACAATCGACACGTGTTGCTGTCAAAAAAGGTTCATAACAATAGCCGATATATTAGCAATAGATACCCAAAAGCGACTATTACGGTCGCTTTTTTGGTAACGGAGTTGTTTTGTGTGTTGCGACACGGATTACGATTAGGAAATAATACGGTTGTAGCTAACCGACCAAATATTACTCATAAATACTCTGTAAAATAGAGTGTTGGCGATGAGTAAAATATTGAAAATCAGCGTAAAACAAATTTTTTGACTTTATTGTAGAAAAAAAATGTTAAAAAAATGCACTGAAATTCATTTTTTATTATAACTTTGCCTATGTATAGTATGTAACCTTTGTAAATCTTGATATTGCTATGGCTAACAAACCTAAATATTATTTACAAAAAGCGGCGGAATACCTATTACCGACAAGGCGAGTACAGATAGTGGCTCTGATATTTGCAGGAGTTTTTGTGGGGCTTACGGCATACCTTTTCTATATGTCGAAAGCTTACAGTTACCTGAGCGACAACCCCGCTGTTTGCACCAACTGTCATGTTATGGGACCGTACTATGCTACTTGGCAACACAGTTCGCACAAAAATGTCGCTACCTGCAACGATTGCCACGTTCCGCACACAAGTATTTTCGCCAAATATTACTTCAAAGCTGTCGATGGCTTACGTCATTCTTATGTATTTACTATGCGAAAAGAACCTCAAAGGATGCAAGCCATAGCTGCGAGTCGTGCAGTCATTTACGACAACTGTGTTCGTTGTCATTCTCAACTTAATAGGGAGTTTGTCAAGACAGGTATGTTGAGCAAAGCCGATATTAAACAGGGTAATGGTACTGCCTGTTGGGATTGCCATAGAGAAGTACCTCACAGTGGCAAAACATCGCTTTCGGGTACTCCGAATGCCATTGTTCCGTATCCGAAAACTGCAATTCCCGACTGGTTGAGCAGTCAGTTACAAAAAAAATAATAACATAACAACAAAAAAATATACTGCTATGAGTGAAAAACGCAAATTAAAATCTTGGCAAGGTTGGGCTATCTTTTCGGTAACCATGATAATTGTATTTTGTCTTGGACTTTTGGCAGCATCGGTTACCGAGCGCAGGTCGGAGGTCAGAAGTATTTTTGCAAACAAAAAAGACAAAATCGAACCATTTGAGGCTCGCAACGAAATGTACAAAGGCAACTACCCCCGTGAGTACGAGACTTGGACTCAAACGGCAGATACCGGTTTTAGGAGTGAATTTAATGGCAGTCAGGCAGTTGATGTATTGGCACAACGCCCCAATATGGTAATATTCTGGGCAGGATATGCGTTCTCTCGTGAATATACATCGCCACGCGGACATATGCACGCCATCGAAGACGTAACCAATACTCTGCGTACCGGCAACCCCGGCATTAACGGCGAAAAGGACATACAGCCGGCTACCTGTTGGGCTTGTAAAAGTCCCGATGTGCCGCGAATGATGCAGGCAGTGGGCGTAGATATTTTTTACAAAAGCAAATGGAGCGAAATGGGTAGCGAGATAGTCAATCCTATTGGGTGTGCCGATTGCCACGACCCGCTAACGATGAACCTTCATATATCGCGTCCGGCTCTTATAGAGGCGTTCGAAAGGCGTGGTACGGACATAACCAAAGCTACACATCAAGAGATGCGTTCTTTGGTATGTGCCCAATGTCATGTGGAGTATTATTTCAAAGGAGATGGCAAATATCTGACATTCCCTTGGGACAAAGGATTTACGATGGAAGATGCGGAACGCTATTACGACGAGGCTGATTATTACGACTATATCCATACTTTGAGCCGTACTCCGATTTTGAAAGCACAACACCCCGATTTTGAGATTGCCCAAATGGGCATTCACGCACAAAGGGGCGTTTCGTGTGCCGATTGCCATATGCCTTATATAAGTGAAGGAGGAGTGAAGTTTAGCGACCACCACATTACAAGTCCGTTGGCAAAGATAGACCGTACCTGTCAGACATGTCATCGTGAGAGCGAAGAGGTGCTCAGACAAAATGTTTATGAACGTCAGCGCAAAGCCAATGAAATTCGCAACAAACTCGAAACCGAATTGGCAAAAGCACACATTGAGGCTCAATTTGCTTGGAATAGAGGAGCCGGCGAAGACGAAATGAAGCCTGTATTGAAGTTTATACGCCAATCGCAATGGCGTTGGGATTATGGAGTGGCTTCTCACGGAGCATCGTTTCACGCACCGCAAGAGATAACCCGAATATTGGGAGACGGACTCGAACGAGCCATGCAAGCACGTTTGGAGATAGCTCGGATATTGGCAAAACGTGGATACACCGACAAAGTACCTATGCCTGATATATCGACCAAAGAGAAGGCTCAACGCTATATCGGATTAGACCCCGAAGCATTGGAACACAAAAAAGAGCAGTTTAAGAATACGGTCGTACCCAAATGGATAGAAGAGGCAAAAGCAAAAGGAAAACTTGTTGCATTGCGAAAATAAATATATTTATTTCTAACTTTTTTAAAAAAACACATAATATGAAAACGTATAATTTTTTGTTAATGTTAGCCGTATGTGCTACATTGTGCGTTGCTTGCGACAAGAATAGCGAGCAATTGGAGGTAAAAATGAAATTTGATGTCAAAGCCAAAAGCCCGTCAAATTCGGCACAGGTATCGACTGTGATATTCACCGGCGACGAAATAGTGTCATACAACGGTACAACAGGCGAGATTGTATTTGCAAATACTCCGCAAGGGGAAGTTTACGAAGTTTTGAATAACTACAACAACGGAGTATTGGAGTTTTATCTAAACGGAGGGTTGCTATTCGAGCTAAAAAATCGTGTAGGCGAACACCAAAGCGATGTTTACAATGCACCCATATTGCGATATGGTACTGAAAATGTCGATAACGGCGGTAGTAGTGACGGCGGTGGCAGCAACGACAATGACACTACCGCACAAAGAGCGTCGGAGAGCTACCGTAGTCCGGCAAATGCAGAGTTGAAGTGGTTTATCGAAGACGGTTATCCGAACGGAAAGACGATAAACAGCACCAATAGAGGTTCATCAGGCTGGGAGCAAGAACGTAACGCTAATGCACAAGCAGTGGCAGAAGGGTTCAACCGATTTATTGAGGCTCTGAAAGCCGAAGGAAAGTATATCGAATAGTACAATAGAGAACGTAGAGAGGTATGTGTCTCAATATAATGGAGATACATACATTTTTTTGAGGATTGTCAAATAAATATGGAGATATGGCAGAGATAGTTTTGAAAATCGGGTGTTTGTACTCGAATCATCTATACGATTTACCGATTCCGTATTTTCATATATTAAAAATAACAGATTAAGCCGTGTGGGGTAAAAAATGGGGTTGGTATGAGGCTGTAGCCATTGTTTCGGGTCTCGGTATGGTCGGGGTAGTGCTTCAATTGAGTATAGGAGCGATACCTCACAATACTTTTGCATTCCCTGTGAATATAGTCGGAGGGATTGCACTTGTAGCGGTAATAATACTGTGTTTTACGTTTTTGTCCAAATATGACAAGAGGGCACCTCTGTCGTTTTTTGTCGGAGGCAAAGCCACTCTGTCGTCTATGGCGGCTTTGCTATTGGTACTTGTATTAATGGGTTTTACCAAACAAATACCTACCTCTATGGGAGTAGCACTTAGCCACCCCATACATAGGCTTGGATTGAGCCATATACTTTCTACATGGTATTTTTTGATACTATATCTCTATCTGTTGTTTGTATTGGGTTTTGTGATAATAAACAGAGTGATTCGCATCAGAGCCAATCTCCGCGATATAGCCTTTGTAATGAATCATATAGGGTTGTTTTTTGCTCTTTTTTTCGGACTGCTCGCCTCTGCCGACCTTCAAAGATATAGGATGCACACATACACAGATAGCGATTACCCGGAATGGAGAGGTATAGACGATATTACGGGGCAAATGGTAGATTTGCCGATAGCCATTGAATTATTGTCGTTTGACATAGAGGAGTATCCTCCCAAACTTATGATAATCGACAATAATTCGGGTAAACCCCTGCCGTTGCAAAAAGCCGAGACTCTCTCGTTGGAGAGAGTACCTATCGAAGGCAATATAGACGGTTGGCGGATAAATGTAAATAAATATTTACCGTATTCGGCAGCTGTGGCAACACCCGATTCGGTGATTTTCAAAGAATTTCGTTCGCACGGAGCCGTTCATTCGGCAAAAGTAGATGTGTGGCTAAATAAAGATAGCGTGGTAAGCGGATGGGTAGCGGCAGGTAGTCATATTTTCCCATACCGCAGCCTAAAACTGACCGATAGCATATCGTTGGTAATGGCAGACCCCGAACCTAAGCAATACAGCAGCAAAGTAATACTGTATGCACAAAATGGCGATAGAGACAGTGCTTCCATTAAGGTAAATCAGCCTTTACGTTACAAAAATTGGTATATATACCAACTGAATTATAATCGTGAACAAGGGCGTTGGAGTACTATGTCGGAGTTTGAGCTGGTAAAGGACAATTGGCTGTGGGGCGTTTATCTCGGATTTATTATGTTATTTGTCGGTGCAGTTATGCTGTTTATGTGTCCGCTATCTAAACCCGATAACGAAAAAAACTCAAACAAATAGATTATGACAGACCTTTTTCCTGTGCTTGATTGGACTGATTTTGTGTACTTTGCCATACCGTCCATTGTGTTGTTGGCTATCTCGGCAGTATCGGCTTTGATGTCGAAACGTTGCTTGGCTGTAATAACGGGAGTCGCGGCGGTGGTAATATTTGCCTTTTTTATCGGCGGTATGTGGCATTCGTTGCAACGTCCGCCATTACGCACAATGGGTGAGACCCGTCTGTGGTACGCTTTTTTTGTGATTATAGCCGGTCTAATCGTTTTTGTCCGCTGGCGATACAAGTGGATATTGGCGTTTTCGGGATTGCTCTCGACCGTATTTATGATAATCAATATAGCAAAGCCCGAAATTCACAACAAAACAATGATGCCCGCTCTGGAAAGCCCCTTTTTCGTACCACACGTAATATCTTATATCTTTGCCTATGCTATGCTTGCCGCTGCTCTGATAATGAGTATCTATATTATTTATAACAAACGAAAGAACAGTAATATAGAAGCCGACAAAATGATTTATATATCCGACAATTTGGTATATACGGGTATTTCGTTTTTGATGATAGGGCTACTCTTGGGTGCCGTATGGGCAAAAATAGCTTGGGGTACTTATTGGGGCTGGGACCCAAAAGAGACGTGGGCAGCTATCACTATGATAAGTTACCTGCTTTATATACATCACCGTATATATCGTCCAAAGCGATTTGAGATAAGTTTTATACTGCTTATAATCAGCTTTTTGTTTCTTCAAATTTGTTGGTATGGAGTAAATTACCTACCTTCGACACAAAATTCGAGTATTCATACGTATGGAATGTAGATGGCTGAATTTAAATATATTAAGTTGTAGGTATAAAACAGACCTATTTTTATAAACTTTTAATAAAAAAGTTGTAACTTTACAGTCCGAAAAATATATTTAATTCAATAATGAAAAAAAGACTTACAATCGCTTTGGTAGCCCACGATGCACGCAAAGCGGATATGGTAGAGTGGGCGGTTTTTAATGCTACTATGCTGTCGCAACATAAGTTGATTTGTACCGGTACTACGGGGCGACTTATTCAAGAGGCTTTCGAGCGAGAAGGTATAAGCGGAGCCGATATTACTCGCAAAAATTCGGGTCCTATGGGTGGAGATGCCGAGATAGCTGCTTTGGTGGTTAACAAACAGATAGATTTTTGTGTTTTTCTTATAGACGACCTTAGTGCCAATCCACACGAGGCTGATATACAAATGTTGCTACGCCAATGCAGGATACACAATATACCTATTGCTTGCAATCGTTATAGTGCCGACCTTATGATAACAAGCCCACTGTGGGACGAAACGGACTATACACCGATACCTCCAAAATATATTCCTTTCAAAAGAGACTAATAGATATTAAATAAAAGTTTTATATGAAAAAGTTAATTTTGTCGATTGTTTTTTGTGCTATCAATCTCACTGTTTTTTCGCAAGACAGAGAGCCACCAATAGTCTTCGAAACGCTGTTCGGAGCAGAGCGTGTCAATATGGCTTTGAATATCAATAAAAGTATTGCAGGCAGATTTCGCTATAATAATATTTCGTCTGCGGCAGTTCCTTACGTTTACCAAAAAAGTATTGTAGAGTTGGTCTCTGTCAATTCGTTATTGTTTCAGATACAGCGTAATATAGGAGTATCTGCCGGCATACAGTATCATTTTAGAAAAGGGTTTATACCTACTTTTGGATTTCATTTGTCGTATGCGTCTCCTACGTGGCTGTTGGTACTTACTCCTTACTGCAATCTTATGCCGTGGGCTAATATGGAAACAGTCGGAATAATTGAGTTCAAACCTAAGATTGTAGGTGATTTGAGGTTTTTTACTCGTCTGCAAGGCTTATATGGATACGATTTTAGCAGACAAGAGCGAGAGCGTGCTATGTGTTACTTCCGCCTCGGATTGACATATCAAAAATACACTATGGGTTTCGGTGCTAATTTAGACTTCTATCGACCTACTATGCAAAATATTTATAATTATGGTATGTTTGTTAGGTTAGATATATAATCACAACTTGTATAATGATAAAAAATCCTGATAATGTGTTTGTTGTCGGGATTTTTTTATGCCCTCCAAAAATGATGTGTCGTAATTAGAAACTATTTATTACCTTTGCAATCGATTTTCGTGGTGATAACTTTTGGGTTTAAAAAGTTAGAGAGGGAATTGGGTGAAAATCCCAGACAGTACCCGCTGCTGTAAGTTTTATAAAATACTGTTGTGTACACTACAAGTGCCACTGAACCAATAGGTTCGGGAAGGTCATAACACAATAGAAAACGAGTCAGAAAACCTGCCATAAAATCATATCGGATATAAGCTTTCGGGATTAGGAGCTAACAGATTATGGTATCTATTACTTTTATAAAAAATACCGATAGTGTTTATTATTTTGCCTCATATAATTAATGTTTGAAGGTAATAATGAGAAGATATTCAATGTTTTGTGTGTGATTGTTTGTGTGCATTGTAATATATTATATTGTTTTTGTGTTAAATTAATTAAAATAAAATAAATTATATCAAAAAGTAAAATGAAAAGAATAAGTTACATTTTAATCTTCTGTTTGCTGCCTCTAATATCGTGGGCACAGACAGTGGTAACTATGCCTGCCAACAATGGAGAGCATAAGCAGGTAACGGTCAATACCCCCGTAGTGTTCTATGATGCGGGTGGTGAGACAGGCGATATTCCTCGCAACAACACTACTGCCATAACTTTTACCCCACAGCCGGGGCAAAAAATCCAAATCGTGTTTGAAAACATCTCTTTGGGTGCGGGTATAATCAAAATATTCGATGGCGACAAGGCTCTCAATAGCTATTTTGACGAATATGACCAAGAAGATGTATATACCATACCTTCGGGGCATAGGGTTGCTTTTTCGGGAGACCGAACTAACGAGACGGTAGTATCCGAAAGCCCAAACGGTAGGCTTACCGTATGTTTTGAAAATGCCAACGCCATAGCCACAGGGTGGAAAGCCACCGTTAGTAGCATTGCCGGGACACCGTTAGATGCCAACGAGGTACGCATAGGAGTATCGCCATCGCCTGTTACTGTTGCCGATACTCCGCTCAACTTCTATGATGACGGCGGAGCAAATAGCAATATTTCGAGTAACTTCGACGGAAGTATCACATTTGTACCCGCCGATGCAAACAAAAAGGTACAAATATCGTTTGACAAGTTAGACCTTTTCAATACATCAACAATAGGTCGCAACGATGTGCTTAAAATCTATAACGGCACTACTGCCGACGAAGCAAATCTATTAGCCACATTGCTAAAAGATGCCACTCCCGTATTGATAAAATCGACCTCTGCCGACGGAGCCCTTACGGTTACACTAAAAAGTACGACAGGTATTACCAAATCGGGTTTCGAGGCGGTAGTAACGCAGTTTACGCCCGTACAAATGGTGTTTAACGCCATAGAACTTGCACAATACACCACAGGCACAGTGTGTGCTGCCGACGAAGGACAAGCTATTTTGTCGATAAACGTAAAGACCACAGACGACCTCAATCCTTTGACAGCTAATAAGTTTATTTTTTCTTCAAATAATACATTCGCAGATATTAAAAAAGCAACATTGTATTATACGGGAAAAACCAATGCCTTTGCTACCGCTACCAAAGTCGGTGAGGTAGATGTTAATACCGATGTGTTTGAGATAAACTCTTCGCAAGCTCTGATTGAAGGCGACAACTACTTTTGGCTTGCTTACGACCTCGAAGAGAATGCCGTCAATAGCCGGACAATCGACGCCGGATGCAACGCCGTTACTGTCGGCGGTGTGCAACACAATGTAGCCAAACCGCAACCCGACGGCAACCGCACTATCAAAAACGAGTATGTATCTACTATCGGTAGATTTACAAAAAAAATATATGGTCAGTGGAGTTATACTCACACAACACAAAGCCAATACAGTACCAAATACAAAGCCGAACAGGGCGACCAAATAGTTACATTCTTGCCCGATGCTATGGGCAAGGTGGTTCAGATAGATTTCTCCGCGTTCGACCTCTTTGTAGCCAATAATACTTACGGCGTAAAAGCCAAATTTGAGATATACAGTGGTACCGCAGCCACAGGCACACCTATATGGAAAGCAGATGCTAACAATAAGAATAAGGGACCGGAACGCATAATTCGCTCCGAATCGCCCGACGGAGCTTTGACTGTACTATTCAATGCCAATACCGGCAACAGTGCTTATACAGGCAATGGTTGGAAGGCGACGGTAAGTAGCTATCAGCCCATACAGATGAGTATAAGTAGCCTCAACGCTTTACAAACCAACAACAACATACTCTCTTCGGGAATGGAAGACGAGGAGATTATCGGTATCGAAATAGTAACGCAAGGCAACTTGTCGCCATTGCCACTAAACGAAATGGTAATAGACCTCAAAGGTTCGCACGATAAAATAAAGAAAGTATCGCTATTCTCTACCGGTAGTCAAAAGAGTTTTGCCACAACTACATTGATAGCATCGGTGGATAACCCTGCAAACAGCAACGTTACCCTCATACCTGCAAATCTAACTACTCTTGTCGAGGGGAACAACTATTTTTATATCGCCTATTCGATGCGTGATGATGTTGCCGAAAATCAAACTATCGACGCTGCTCTTGTTAGCATAAAGGCGGGAGGCGAAGTGAAGACTCCGACCATAGGCGACCCCGAAGGAGAACGTATTACCAAAAATATCTATCTCTTCAAAGGCGATGATATTGTTACCGTAAATACTCCACTCATATTCTACGACAACGGAGGGGCAACAGGTTCATACAACGCTACTGCCAAAGGCTCCGTTACGTTTAAGCCTGCCAATGCGGGAGAGATTGTTAAGTTTGTATTCAAGGCGTTTAAAACGGCAAACTCACACACAATGTTTATACACAACGGTGATGCCAACGGCGACAAACTTGCCGAACTAAAAGGTAACCTTACAGACAAATTGCCGCTGCCTATTATATCGACTGCTCATGACGGTTCGCTTACAGTTAAGTTTTCGCCCACAACCACATCACAGGAATACTTGGGTTGGGAGATAGAGGTAAGCTCGATTATCCCTAAACCATTGTCGGTAAGTGGTATAAAGTCCGTTAGTGCTACATCGGGCAAACTGCTCAAAGGAGCACAAAACGAACAGATGCTCAAAATCGAAGTGATAGTAGAGGGCGAAAAATCGACACTCGATATCGGCAAATTTGTGGTATCGACAGAGGGTACCACAACCATAGGCGATATTACCAATGCTGCTATATACTTTACCGATACATTAAGCTCTTTTTCGGCGAATAATAAATATGCTTCGGCACTATCGGGAAACACTGTCAAACTGCAAGGCACCACAACAATAGACAAAGCCGGAGTATATAAATTCTGGCTCGCTTACGACATTGCTTCTAATGCCAAGGCAGGCAATACCGTAACGGCGAAACTGGATTCTGTCGTTGCCAATAGCGCTATTGTAACACCGACAACAAGCGAACTTACTTCGCGTAACATAAAAGCAGGTTTTAGCGGCAAATACACTATTGGGGCGACTAATAACGCCGACTATCGAAACTTTGCCGCAGCCATAGAGGCAATGAAAGCCGGTATCGATGGTAAAGTGGTGTTTGAAGTCGAAGACGGTATCTACAACGAACTTGTGCAAATACCTCATATCGAGGGTGCTTCGGAGGTAAATACCATTGTCATCAAATCAAAAAACAACGACAATGCCAAAGTTGTTATAGAGGTCAATAAAACTAACGAAAAAGCAGGAGTCGTTACTGTTGATGGAGCCGACTATCTTACTCTCGATGGTATAACTATAAAAACCAACGATGCCAAACAGCATAACGCTTGTGTATTGGTACGTAATATAAGCAATCATTTCACACTTAAAAATTGTTATATTGAGGCGCCTCGCTCGTCTGAATATTCTGGTGGTAATATAGCTTTGGTACGTGTAGAGGGAGCTAATGTTGCCAATCAAAACAGCGACTATTTTACCTTAGAGAATAGCACCTTAAACGGAGGATACAGCGGCGTATATGTATATGGTACGGGCTTTGTCTCTTTGCCTAAGCAGAAAGGAGCTCGTATAGCAGGCAATACTTTTGTAAACCAAGGTAGTATGTCTATTTATCTTACAAAAGAGCATAACGGCATAGTAGAAAACAATCGTATTACGGCAAGTGGTACTACTGCCAGTCCTTTCAAAGGTATTGATGCTGTAATGATGGGTAATACGATAATACGCGGCAATAGGATTTATGTGGACAACTCTACCTCCAAAGATATAAATGCAATATACCTCCGTCGTCGCGACAACAACGAGACTTTGGCAGGACGCAACCGCATTTATAATAATGAGGTAATAATAGACAATGCCAAAGGTTCGTCTATGTATGGTATATACTTTGCTAACGATGGCTTGACCAATACTGATATAGCATACAATTCGGTAAATGTGATAAAAAGTACTGCTAATCCAAACTCGGCACCGATATTTATTGCTTCTCGAACAAACGCACTCAACGAGAGTGTTGTGGTGGAAAATAATATATTCCAAAATAATGCCGGTGGTTATGTTTATAGAGTGAATACCGCTGCATCTTTCGGCGGAGTAACCTTTGGCAACAATGCTCTTTACACGTCGGGTACAAATTTTGCTTATGGTGGAGCAGCAATAGCCACATTTGACGATTGGAAAACCAAATCTGCCGAGACCAACTCTATGGTTGAACAGGCTCAGTTTTTTGACGCCAAATCGCTCGATTTAACCGCCGAAGGCAACTTGCGTAACGCTAAGCCTCTAAGCTATGTAACTGATGATATTAATACTACCGTACGCGATGCCTCTAACCCTACAATAGGTGCTTATGAGTTTGCTGCGGCCACTTCAATGCCTAAGTTTGCCGTCGATTATCCGGCTATTGTAGATATAACCAACAATAGTGCTGTGGTAAAGGTAAAAACTACCGAGAAAGGAACGCTATTCTATATGGTAAAACAAAGCGAAGAACAGTCTCCTACGGCAACCGAAGTGGTGGCTAATGCAAATATTAAAATCGCTAAAAATTTGGAAAGCCAAATCAACCTGACTTCACTTGTAAAACAGACTAAATATAAGGTTTACTTTGTGTTACAGAGTTTCGGAGGAGAGCAGAGCGGAGTAGTAGAAAGTTCGGTATTTACCACAGCCATTACTCCAACCGAAGTCTCTACATTTGAAAATGTAACAGTTGCCTCCGGTGATTTTACAGACGGTACGGCAGATTTTTCGGGATTTGTGGTTGAAACCATTACCGACGGACAGGGAGCCAACAACAATAAGGCAGCCAAAGTGTCGGGCAATAAAGCTACAGTTACTATAAATAACAGTCATATAGGATTGATACTTAAAGGGTTTTATTTTAAATCCGATGCGTCTGTTACTATGACCGCCTACAAAGGAGCCGAAAATGCAGGTACTGCATCGTTGCAGGCTACATCAGATAAGTGGGTGTTTATCAACCTCAAACCGTTCGACGAGATAACAGGTATATCGCTTGAAGGTACGGGTAATATTATGATTGATAATTTTAGTGGCGAACCACAGCCCATTACTTTTGCTCTTGAAAGCAAAACAGCCAATGAGGGCGAGAGTGTTACCTTTACATCCGATATATACGGAGGTGTATTGCCATATAAATATGCGTGGACAAACTCGCACAGAGACACTTTGTCGAAAGAGGAGACTCTTACGCTGAATGCCGAAAAAACAGGTTACATATATCTGACTGTTACGGACGGCTGGGGCAATAAGGTTACAGCAAGAGAGTTGCTTACCGTACGTGGTACAGGCAAAGTGGCTACATTCGACGACCTATATTTGGCTCCCGAAAGCTATTGGATGGGCGATACTGTGGCAGACTATAAGAATACGTTTTACAGTGGTTCATACTCATTCTCTAATGTTTATATGCCGGAGTATAAATCTTGGGGAGCTTTTGCATACTCCAACCGCACATCTACAAGTTTTAGTACAAGCAATCTGACAATAGACCAATTCAATTCTGCCGTAGGCAAGGGAGTAAACAATTCCGACAACTATGCGGTAGTTTATCCGAGCAGTTATATGGGCAAAACAGTATTGTCTGTTACTCAAAATGCTCAGGGCGACAGTGTTAGCGGGTTTTACATAACCAATACCGCTTGGGTAAAACACACCTCAGAAAACGGAACCGGATTTAATAGTACAGGTCAGAGTGATGCCAATACTCCATTCACTACCGGCGACTGGTTAAAACTTACCGCCAAGGGCGATAATGGCAAAACAGTAGAGTTTTATCTTGTCGATTATCGCGATGCCACCAATACAGCCAACCATTATACCTTAGACTCTTGGCAATGGGTAGATCTAAGAAGTCTTGGCGTGGTCAAAAGCATAGAGTTCTCTATGGACGGTACACGTAAGAATAATTGGGGTACTACCATTCCAACATACTTCTGTATGGACAATTTCGGAGGGGTTAGAGATATTGCGGTAGCAGATACGGTAAAACTAAATCCAAAAGGAGATATTAATATCAATCTTAATACTCTCTTCGAGGCTACCGACAATGGGGCGGCTGATATTTTCTATACCATTACCGACTCATTGAATAATATATTGGCTACAACTACCATCAATGCAAATGTGCTTAGAGTAGTTGCAAAACAACAAGAGGGCAAAGGTGCGATAATAGTTCGGCAAATGGTTAAGGGGCAAACTCTGTTTGTGAAGATACCTTTTGTATTCGACAGTACGGTAACCTCTATACCTGTTGTACAGCATACCGACTATATTACCATCTATCCTAACCCTGCCACCGAAATATTCAGCATTAATGCAAGTGGTGTGGTGGAGATATTTACAAATAGCGGACATAAGGTATATAGCAACTCAAATTATGTGGCTAATACCAATATTAATGTTAGTACATACGCTAACGGATTCTATGTTGTAACAATCAATGGAAAGAGCCTTAAACTCATAGTTAGATAAATTTCTGTATTCATAGTTCAATAAAGAGCAAAGAGGCTTTCCAAAAATTTTTCGGATAGCCTCTTTGTTTTTTCAATCTATGTGTTGCATTTTCTAATTGAATTTACGTCTGTTGGTTTTTGGTCAGTGTTTGGTGGTTTAATCGTTGAAATGTTTAAGCTTTTCCCGTACCAACCACTACTGATGACTAATGGCTGACACCCCTAAAACCTATACCACTATTTTGGGCAATATACCGTTTAATTGGGCTATGGCAATACCGTAATTGGTAACAGGTACAGCTTGTTTTTTGGCTTTTTCGATACGGCTCAAAACATATTTTCGGTTAAACATACATGCTCCGCAATGTATCACCAAATCGTACTGCGAAAGGTCGTCGGGGAAGTCTCTGCCTGCTACCACGTCGATAGTGATACCTTGCCCAACTTTTTTACGTAATAGGTTGGGTATCCTCACTCTGCCTATATCCTCCGTTGCCGGGGCATGGGTACAGGCTTCGGCTATAAGCACTCTCGACTGTTCGGTAAGGCTTTCGATAGCTTCGGCACTGCGTACGAAATAGTCGATGTCGCCTTTGTAGCCTGCAAATAACACCGAAAAAGATGTCAGGCGACTCTCGGCAGGCTTCAGCTCATAGACTGTTTTGAACGCTTGCGAGTCGGTGATGATTAGCTTTGGTGCGTCTTTTAGAGATGCGAGCGATGTCGCCATTTGGTCGGGGGTACAGCTAACGATGATACAACCTTTGTCGAGCAGTTCGCGAGTGGTTTGCACTTGGGGCAGTATCAGTCGTCCTTTGGGGGCTTGTGCGTCTTGTGGCATTACGAGCATTACCACGTCGCCTTCACTCACAAGGTTGCCTGTAATACTATGTTGTCCGAAATCCTCAGGAAGATTCTCCAAGATGGCTTGATGAATGGCATCTATGCCGCTCTTTTGCAGGGCACTAACCTCTATCGGATGTTGTCCGAACAACTCATAGAGTTTTTCCGATAGTTTTGAAATCTCGGATTGTATGTCGGCTTTGTTGATAACTACGATTACAGGTATTTTTCGCTCTTTGAGCATAGCAAACCACTCTATTTCTGCCAAGAGGTCGGGCTGTACGGACGAGCTACCGCAGATGAGTATGGCAATATCGGTCTTATCTATCGTTTTGAGTGTCTGTTCTATACGTTTTTTGCCCAAAATGGTATGGTCGTCGAACCCGGGAGTATCTATCAATAGTGCCGCCCCAACGTTTGGTATCTCCATTGCCTTATATACAACGTCGGTGGTAGTGCCTTTGATGTCGGATACAACAGAGGTCTCTTGTCCTGTAATAGCATTTATGAGCAACGATTTGCCGCTGTTGGTACGTCCCAATATCGCTATATGCAGCCTGTTGGCGTGTGGGGTGTTGGTCATACTCATTTTTTATGATAGAAATTAATTTGTTGATTAACAATTGCTTTTTATGTAAACATCTTTCAGAACAATATACATTATCCTAAGAATTTCATTGCCCCAAAAACCAAATCAGAATCTAAAATCTCGCTTACCCTCACTTATCGATTTGAGGTTACGTACGGTAATAAGCCTTATCTTTTCGTTTGGGATAGTGGTCAGTTCCTTGTCTATAAGTCGCAACCCCGTTTTGGTCGTTGCCTCCGAGCCATAGTCTTCGAGATATTCTTTGAGTGTCATCAGTGCATTCGGACCGCAACAGTCGGCTATCTTGCCCGATTTGACGAGTGCCATAAAGCGGTCGCCGGTACGCCCTTCGCGGTAACAGGCTGTACAGAAACTCGGTATATGTCCGAGTTCGAGCAACCAACGCACTATCTCGTCGAGTGTGCGGGTGTCGCTGATGTCGAACTGTGCCGATCGGCTCGTATCCTCTCTACCTTCGGAATAGCCTCCGACGCTTGTACAAGAGCCTCCGCTCAATTGCGAAACACCAAGTTCGAGCACTTTCCGACGCGACTCCTCCGACTCACGAGTAGATATTATCATTCCTGCATAAGGAGCAGATATCCTGATGATAGCCACTATTTTACCAAATACATCGTCTGAAATGGAGTTGTCGAAATTGTTGGTGTCTATACTGTCGGCGGGACAGATACGGGGAACGCTTATTGTATGCGGTCCTACCCCAAAACGTGCTTCGAGGTGTTCGGCGTGCATTAGCAATCCGACAAAGTCGTATTTGTAGTTGTTTAACCCGAAAAGTACGCCTATACCTGTGTCGTCGATACCAGCCTCCATAGCACGGTCGATAGCCTCGGTGTGGTAGGTGTAGTTACTTTTGGGTCCATAGGGGTGCAGAGCCTCGTAGTTCTCTTTGTGGTAGGTCTCTTGAAAAAGTATGTAAGTGCCTATGCCTGCATCGTTTAGCTTTTTGTAGTTTTCTACCGTAGTGGCAGCAATATTTACATTTACCCTTCGTATGGCTCCATTTTTATGTTTTATACCGTATATTGTATCGATGGATTCCAAAATATACTCTATCGGCGAATGCAAAGGGTGTTCGCCGGCTTCCAGAGCGAGGCGTTTGTGTCCCATATCTTGTAGGGCTATTACCTCTTTTCGTATCTCGTCTTGGGTTAGTTTGCGACGTACAATATTTTTGTTTTTTGCATGATATGGGCAATATATGCAGCCATTCACACAGTAGTTAGACAAGTATAGCGGCGCAAACATCACTATTCGCCTGCCGTAGAACTTATGCTTTATCTTTTTTGCTAAACTATATATCCGCTCGATGATGGCTTTGTCGTTGCACTCTAAGAGTACGGCAGCCTCGCGGTGGTTGATACCTCCGCACTTATCTGCTTTTTCGAGTATTGCCTCTATTAGCGGATAGTTATCTTTGTTTTCATTGGCATATTGAAGAGTATCAGATATCTCTTGATGAGAGATAAACTCCTCTGCCCTTGATGAATTTACTATATATGGCATATTATAAATGTCTTATCTTAAAAAAAACTTGTGTCTTTTCGACAAAATAACCTTTCGGTGTGTTTTTAAATATTTTGCAAAGATAGCAAATAGTTTGTATGCGGTGATTGATGTTTGGATATTAGGCATTAGCCTGTGTCTATTGGATTATGTTATCTGTCTATGATTAGAAAATTTGATAGTATTATGTTTTATTTTTTATGTCTGTTATGATAAGATATTCAATGTTTTGATTGATTTGTAAGGACTAATATCGAGTGCCGAAGCCACAAGTATTAAAAAGCTGAATTGTCTTTATCTAATTTTAAACTGCATCAAATCTCGCTCAAATCTGTCTATCCCTTTATCGAGCCATTAATTGGGTTCTTTTTTTATTCGCAGTATATTTTGGGGTTTAGTGTTTGTAGTATTGTTGTTTAAAAGCTTGTTTATCATTTGAATAGCCTAAAAGTGTAAATGTACATAGGAAATGTAATGTATTTAGTTGTAGAGATATAAATAAGTTGAGTATATGTTTTTTTACCAATATACAAAATATTGGTATTCCCAAACCCGAAAAAAAGTATTACCTTTGTACGATTTTAAAAAGAGTAAAAATAA
>JBGXXV010000064.1:0-25032 GCA_041814825.1 Bacteroidota bacterium
AAAAGAAGGTCAAGGCTGACGTTCCGAGCCGACCCACTATGTGCTTGCTCGCTAAACGAAAGAACTCGCTTCGCTCAAACAGGCTTTCGTTTCTTACGCTCGCCTCGCACAGTGGGACACCCCGTCTCTCCACTAATGCCTTAGCTTTTTGCTCCGCAAAAATAGAGATAACGACAAAATGCTCAAAACCCTCACAGCGGCGTTAGCGTCAGGCTCGGGGTAACCCACAGGACGCAGGGAGCGTTAAGAACGATATTCGATTCATTCGCACTAACGAGGTTTTGATTTTCGGATAATGATTTGAGCGAATGAATATATATCGTTTAGCTCACAAGTCCGATGTGGGTCGAGCCGAAAGCGTGCCGCAATTCTTTTTTGGCTTACGTTTTTTCTTTGTAAGAAAAAAGGTAAGTCGGGGTTTGGGGCGGATAGCCCCAACCTAAGAGAGAAGAAAACGAGATTGGAGCTTTGAGACGATTGATAATATATTGTACAGTAATGAAATTTTGTAAACAAAAAACCGAAATTCAAAAAGCCATCGCCCTAAATTTTTTCAAAAAACTTTTATCGGACACCAATAAATTTTTTTACTATTAAAATAAAAAATTTTAGGAGTAAAATTACAGATAGTTTTATACCTTTGTTTTTTATCAACAAAGGTATGACAAAGAAGTTTTGCAAAAAATATATTTTATCTCTTGTATCCGCAATATTTTCAATAGTTTCACCTATTTTATCACAAGATATACGCTATACTACACAATGGTTTGGTGTCAATGCCAATCCCGTTCCTTCTCTACAAGAGGCACTAATACCCGACAAACCCAATATATCAAACAATATATTTTTTACTACAAATCCCGATGATAAAACACAAAGTATATATTTGGACGTAGAGATACCCATTATATCGCGAGCAGTATCTTTTCGTGTATATGGGTGTTTATTAGAGCATTATGCCGTATCAAGTTATTTAGGAGAGCAACGTGGAATGGATATGAGTAAACTATCTGGTATAGAAGGCGGCGACTGCTACATACAGACACGTATAAGATTATTGTCCGAAAACCGACATTTGCGTCCTAATCTGATACTGCACTCCACTCTCAAAACTGCCTCCGCAGATAAGGTATCTACAAGGAGATATTTTGATACACCAGGGTATTTTTTTCATTTAGAAGCAGGTAAAGAATTACTTACAACGACCAAAACTTCGCCTCTAAGGCTTAGAATGGTATTGCTATTGGGATTTATGTGCTGGGAGACATCAGGCAGTTTACAAAACGACGCATATATGTATGGATTACAACTCATTATGTCTGCCAAATCATTTTCATTATCATCGGAAATATCCGGATATAGCGGGTGGATGAGCAATCGTTATGGCTCAACTTATGGCGATAAACCTATTGTATCACGTTTTGCATTACGGTACAAACTATCCGAGAGGATACAACTAACAATGGGTTACGAACAAGGAATAAGACATTTCCCTCACAACCAACTACATACAGGTATAAAATATATAATACCATATAACATAAAATGGAATTAAGTATTTGAAATTTAAAATTTTGCGACGAACAAATAGACACAATCACCTTATTTACTGATAATTACACTATTAACATATCTTTTAAAGTTGCCTTCAAAACTCAACATTATAATCATCCATATAATTCAAAATTTAATAATTTCGGCAATATTAAACAACTTTTTTATTGATACCATTATAGATGCAATGCGGGTTATACTGATATAGCAACAAATAGTATGAAATAATAATTTTGCAAATACTCAAAACTAAAAAAAATAGTATCTTTGCAAAAATTTGAACAACTACTATATTTACTTTTCATTTACACTATATAAATGGAACAAGCTATATTAATAGGTATAATTACTCCCCAGCAACCCGAAAATAAGGCAAAAGAATATATAGAAGAACTCGCTTTTTTGAGTGAAACCGCAGGGGCTACTCCTGTAAAGCGTTTTTTTCAGCATCTGCCCTACCCTAATCCACGTACATTTGTGGGCGAAGGCAAATTAGCCGAGATACGACAATATATAGTTGATAATGAAAATATTGATATGGTAATTTTCGATGACGAACTATCGCCTGTACAACTAAAAAATATTGAAAATGAGCTAAAAGTAAAGATACTTGACCGTACCAATCTGATACTCGATATTTTTGCACAAAGAGCACAGACTGCCAATGCCAAAACACAGGTTGAGCTTGCCCAATGCCAATATATGTTGCCTCGTCTTACTCGTTTATGGACACACCTCGAACGCCAACGCGGAGGTATAGGTATGCGTGGACCGGGCGAAACACAAATAGAGACAGACAGACGAATATTATTATCGAAAATATCGCTACTCAAAGAAAAATTAAAAAAAATAGACCAACAGAAGTCCATTCAACGCAAAAATCGCGAAAAAATGGTACGTGTAGCACTTGTAGGCTACACCAATGCCGGGAAATCCACTATTATGAATGTGCTTTCCAAAGCCAATGTTTTTGCCGAAAACAAACTATTTGCTACGCTCGATACCACAGTACGCAAAGTAATTATCGACAATTTGCCGTTTTTGCTATCGGATACGGTAGGTTTTATCCGTAAACTGCCACATCATCTTATAGAGTCGTTTAAATCGACCCTTGACGAACTTAATGAGGCTGATATTCTCGTACACGTTTCGGACATATCACACTCAAATTTTGAAGAACACTATACTATTGTAAATGAAACTATTAAATCGATTATAAAAATAGAAAAACCGACAATAGTGGTTTTCAACAAAATAGATAATTATTCTTTTGTAGAAAAAGACGAAACAGACCTTTCGGAGAAAACAAAAGAGAACATTTCGCTCGAAGAGTTGGAAAAAACCTATATGGCAAAACTTTCGGGAAATTGCATATTTATTTCGGCAAAAGAAAAAATTAATACAGATAGCCTTAAACTAATGCTTTACGAAAAGATCAAAGAAGTCTATTCTCAAAAGTATCCTTATAGCAATTTTATTTTTGAGAAATACGACGACCTCGAATAATATGATAAAAACAGACACTTTATGAGCAATATATCGAAAAACCATAAATTTATGTTTTTTATAAACAACAAAAATTTATTTAAAATATCGCTAATAACCTTTTTTATATTAGTGATATCTAACGTCGTATATGCTCAACCAATAAAACAAACACCCAAACCCAACAGACTCAAAGATGAGGAGTGGCGTTTTTCGCCCGGCAACTTCATAAATCCCATTCTGCAAGATACTATTTTCAAAACCTCACAAAACAGACCACAACCTACTGTAAATAACAGCAATAAGTCTAAAAATGCAACATACGTTACGGTAGAAAACGCCGATAGTTGGTACTACGATCAAGAGATAAACGCTGAGGCGCAGATATTGGTAGGAAATGTAGTATTTTCGCACGATGGAGTACATCTATTCTGCGATAGTGCCTATTTTTACGAAGCCAACAACTCTTTTGACGCCTATGGCAATGTACTTATACAGCAAGGCGATACACTATTTGTATATGGCGACGAACTCTATTACGATGGTAATACCAAGTTGGCACGACTAAGAAACAATGTATTGATGGACAATCTAACGGCTACATTAGAGACAGACTCTCTCAACTATGACAGAGCTAAAAATATAGGTTACTACTTCGACGGCGGTATAATAAGGGATTCTCTAAATACCCTTGTGAGCGAAACCGGACACTACTATCCGTCTGACAATACGGCAGTTTTCAGGAAAAACGTAAGGCTGACCAACGAAAAATTCGTAATGAACTCCGATACCCTCCGATACAATACCGATACCAAAGTAGCCTCCATATTAGGACCAACAACAATATTATATGAAGAAAAAACCAAAATATATTCCGAATATGGTTGGTATAATACGGAGAATGAACAATCTAAATTACTTCTCAACTCATATGTTGAGCACGATAACAACAAACGTCTCGAAGGTGATACTATTTTTTATGATAAAAAAAACGGCAAAGGCGAAGGGTTTAAAAATGTACACCTGATAGACACCAAAAATAAAGTGTCGCTCAACGGACATTACGGTTACTATATCGAAAAAAATGAGTATGGCGTAGTTACCGATTCGGCTACGATGATTGAGTATTCATCGACCGATACGCTATTTTTACACGCCGATACATTGCGGACATTTGCCAAACCATATATACGCGATTCGTTAGATACCATAACTGCCATAAAAGATACCGTTTATAAAGTTTTCGAAGGTTATCACAATGTTAGATTTTATCGCATCAATTTACAAGGAGTATGTGACTCTGCATATTTAGACACGAAAGATTCGGTACTAACTATGTTTAGAACCCCTATTGTGTGGTTAGACCGCCGACAGGTTTCGGGCGATACCATAAAAATATTTCAAAGAAACGAAAAGTTAGACCGTATAGTAATAAACGACAAAGCTTTTGCCACCGATTCGGTAGAGAATAAATATTTCAATCAACTTTCCGGCAAACAGATGATTGGCTATATCAAAAACGATTCGTTACGGAAAATAGACATACTTGGTAATGTAAAAAGTATTTATTTCTATGTAGATGAAAAAGATAGTTCGACCGTAGCGATGGCTACAACGGAGAGTTCGATTATGAATATATATACAAACAATAAAAATAACTTAGACCGAATAGTTATAAAGCCGAGTAATCCATTAGCCAGCCTCTATCCTATACATAAAATAGACCAAAACAATATCTATCTCGAAAATTACAGTTGGCAAATAGCACTAAAACCTATTTCCAAAATAGACATTTTCCGTAAGACCAAAGATATTACCATATCAAAAGCCGTGGTAGAAGAGAAGAAAACAAGCGGTAAAAAAACCACTCGTCGTCAAGTAAAACCAAACGAAGAAAATGGTGCTAAAAACACATCGACCTCTTCGACCAATACAATCCCCAAAGCCACCACATCGAAATCGTTTGTACGCCCTTCGGGGTTTGACAACCCAAGTATAGACAATACAGAAGATAACAGACAAAGTATTAATTCTAATTCCCTTCAAAAAACAGCGAAATAGAACCTTTTATGATAAAAAAAGTTAGTGTTTTTTGCTCTTCGAGCAATAAGATAGCCAAAGATTATTTTGTAGAAGCCGACAGATTGGGTAAAACTCTCGCCGAGCTTGATATAGCGTGTTATACCGGTGCAGGTAAAAGCGGGCTTATGTATGAGGTCGAAAAAAGCGTACTACAAAACGGAGGCAAATGTGTGGGTGTTATACCGCAGTTTATGATAGACAAAAAGTGGCTATACGAAGAGCTTTCGGAGGTTATATCGGTAAATACGATGTCGGAGCGTAAAGATATATTAAGAGAGGTAGCAGATGCTATTATTGTATTGGCAGGAGGAGTCGGCACTCTCGACGAACTATTCGAAACATTGGCTCTAAAACAGCTTGGGCTTTTTTTTAAGCCGATTATTATTATAAATACCAACGGATATTTCGACGAAATGTTACAATTGCTCGAAAAAACCATATCCGAAAACTTTATGCAGGAAGCCAACCGCAGTATGTGGCAGGTAATAGAGTCGGCAGATGAGTTAAAAGAGGCTCTTTCCAATAACTTTCGGTGGACCGAAGATAATATAAAATTCAATTACATAGAGGGTTAAAAAAAAATGATAATAAGTGAACTGCACAGACCCATAAACTTCGCACAAAGTCCGTATATTACAATAATATACATATTTTGTTTTTTTGTTATGGGCATCAATTTTGTAGTATCCAATCAGAGTTTTTTTGATCTTTTTACCAATTTTTTTAATATCAAGATTAGAGATTTCAAAGATTCGTCGCCTATAAATAAAATAACAAACAGTTTTGTCGGATTTGTCGGGTTGATACTGTATGCTCTTCTAATCACCGACACCATACAGTCTGATATTTGGATAAAAGATTATGCAATCGACTATAAATCATTGCTTATAAACTCATCAATGATTTTTATAGCTCTGTTATTATATCTCGGATACAATCTGCTTATGACTAAAATACTACAATATATCTTTAACGTCAACAGATATAATATCGAAAACTATATAGATATTTTCGTAGGTTCATTTATCGGTTTGGGCGTTATGCTATTTTTTGTATCTTTTATAAATACCTACTTTCTATTACCTCAGCATTATGTTTTATATGCTTTAGGAGGTTGTTTATTGATATTTTACATCGTGAAAGTGAATGTTAGTTTATTTCAATTTTTTTCTTTTGAAGCCCATACTTTGTATCAATTTTTTTTGTACCTTTGCATTTTTGAAATTTTACCGATTTTAGTGTTGATAAAATACTTTTCAGCCATTATTGTTTAACTTAGAAAAACAACATAAACGTGCTAAAAATCAAGAATATACTTGTATCACAACCACAACCCGAAGGTACGAAATCTCCTTACTTTGATATTGCTACAAAATATGACGTTAATATAGTTTTCCGTCCTTTTATAAAGGTAGAGGGCTATTCTATCAGCGAATTTACAAAACAAAAAATAGATATTGCAAGCTATTCGGCAATAGTTTTTGTAGCCCGAACAGGCGTTGACCACTTCTTTCGCCTTGCCAAAGAGGGCAAAGTAAAGATAGTACCGGAGATGAAATACTTCTGTCTAAACGAATCATTTGCTTTTTACATTCAGAAATATATAAAATTCCGTAAACGAAAGATATTTTCCGCTACATCGGGTAAAATGAATGACCTTTTTGCTCTTTTGGAAAAACACAATACCGAAGAGTTTCTATTCATTCTACCCGAAACATCAAACGAAGAGGTGGATAAATTTTTGTCACAATCGACACTCAAATATAATAAAGCATTTATGTATCGTACCGTAAATAACGAATTTACAAAAAGCGAAAAATTTGACTACGATATGACAATATTCTTCTCGCCGTTTGGAATACACTCATTGTTAAAAAGTTTCCCTAAATTTGAACAGGGAGAGATGTATTTTGGGTGTTTGGGGGCTGCAGCTTCACAGGCTATCAAAGATGCCGGATTCAGAGTAGATTTGGAAGTGCCAAACCCTCAATTCTCCTCTATAACATTAGCTTTGGAAGATTTCATACAAAAAAATCACAAAGGTTCAAAAAAATAAGAGCCTTTGTGATTTTTGTATTGTAGTTATGTTAATTGTCGGTATTTTGCCACAAAACACTATGCAGCAAGACATTACAACAATCGCATAGAGTGTTTGTTTTCGGATTTTCTCCGTTTTTTTCGCCAATACACCTGTATAAACAAGCCCGAACCGACAAAATCCGTCAACAATCCTAAAACTCCTCCGTAAAATATACCCTTCTCACCCGTGGCGAAATGGAGGTAAGCACCTCGTACGGAATGGTATCGAGTTGTGCGGCTATCTCGGAAAATGGGCGTTCCGAACTGAATACCACTACCTTATCGCCCTCCGAAACATCTATATCGGTAACGTCGAGCATAAGTAGATCCATACAGATATTGCCGATGATAAAAGCTTTTTGTCCATTGATGAGCATATAACCTACACCATTGCTCAATTTACGATTGATACCGTCGGCATAACCAATCGGTACTAATGCTATTCGTTTGTCTTCATCGACCTTTCCGCGTCGGTTGTAACCCACCGTCTGCCCTGCCTTCACATCTTTTATCTGAATTATTTTTGTGTATAACGAACATACGTTTCTAAGACTTCGGCTATCGTCTGCCGATACTCCCCAAAGTCCGATGCCAAGCCGTACCATATCGAATTGATAATTGCTAAAATGCTCTATGCCGGCAGAGTTTAGTATGTGTTTGACAAAGCCGTATCCAACTATCGCCTCTATCTTTTTGGTGATAGTATCGAACATAGCTATCTGCTCCATTGTAAATCGGTTTGTGGTGGGGGCAGTCTCGTCGGCTGCTGCCAGATGCGAGAATACCGATGCGATTTTTAGTTCCTTTTGTGAAACAAAAAACTTCGTAAGCCTCTCAATATCATCATACTCAAAACCTGCACGGTGCATTCCCGTATCTATTTTTATATGTACGGGATAATTTTTTATCCCAATATTTTTTGCAAATTCGTGTACAAATTTTAGCATACGAAAGTTACATATTTCGGGTTCGAGATTGTATTTAAACAGATGATGTAGAGAGCTCTCCATTGGGTTAAGCACCATTATGGGCATCTTCACGCCACTTTGTCGTAGCTCTACTCCCTCGTTTACAAAGGCTACTCCAAGATAGTCGCAACCATAGTGCTGCATAGCGAGGGCAACCTCTATCGAACCACTGCCGTAAGCAGATGCCTTTACCATACACATTAGCTTTGTATCCGGTTTCAGTTTGGAGCGGAAATAATTGATATTGTGAAACATAGCATCAAAGTCGATTTCCAGAGCCGTATCGTGCGGAAGGTGTTGCAGATACATTTTTATGCGTTCGGCATTGAACTCCGGAGCTATTTTGAGCAGTATAGCCTTATTCTCGAAAGAGCCTATCACATCGGACATCAAAAACTCTTCGGTAGTATGGAAAAAGTGTTTTTTGTTCACACCAAACATTTTGCTCCGCAACCTTAGTTCATTCCCCAAAAATACCACTTCGTCGGCGGCTCCGCTGTCGAGAAATTTTTGTAGATTGAGATAAAACATCTCCGACACCAACTCGTCGCCGTCGATGTCGCTAACTATAAGCACTCGGCTGATATCTTGGTTAGCAAGCTGTTGTTCGAGAAAACCAATGGTATGCTTCGTAAGCGATGTAAGGTCTGACATAAAACTATCGCTTATTAGCAGACACCCGTTTATTCCCGCCTCTATCTCTATTCTTGACCTCATCTATTTTTGTTAATTTTCATAAAATTATTTAGCTTATAGCCTTTACATGCACCTGTCCTGTGGCATAATCGACCACCTCAATGTTGCTACCGTGAGCTATAAACTTGCCTTGTGTACTTAGAGCATCGTATATTTTGCCCTCAATCTCTACTTTACCAACCGGACGAAGGTCGGTAAGGGCAAATCCTCTACTGCCAACAAGCTGTCGCTGTTCGGTAGGCACGCCTATAAAGCCCTCCTCTACCCTCTGGTCGGTAAGTAATGCCAATTTGCCAAACACTCCTTTTGAACCTATCTTCGACGACAGGTAAAGCATACCGACAAAACCCATAATTGTACCTATCATTACAGTCAATATTGCCGAACCGATATTGATACTCGGCACTCGCCCGAAGTCGAAAAAATCGTTATCCAACAGACTTAGGGTTAAACCAAAGAAAATAAGCAATATACCACTTATACCAGTAACTCCAAAACCAGGTATAACAAATATTTCCAACACCAAAAGCATCACTCCGATAACGAAGATTACTATCTCCCAATTGGCAGCAAGTCCCTCTAAATAGAGCGGAGCGAAGTACATCAATGCGGCCACTATTGCCACACCAAGCGGAAATCCTATGCCCGGCTGTTGTAGTTCATACCATATCCCTGCGACGATAAGCGTTATAAGCAATCCGCGAATGAAAGAACTTGTAAGAAAGCCCTTTATATTATCCCAAAGGCTGGGACTGAACGTACTGATAGTATAATTTTCAATATTTTCGGCTACCAAAATCTGTTCGATACTCTCGGCTTCACCCTCGCAATAGCGGTATTGTATTGCCTCTTGCGTGGTCATTGTCAAAGTTTTAGTGGAGTCGTCTATACCCGATACTACTGTTTTGGGGTCAACCATTGCTTCGGCTATCAGTGGGTCGCGTCGCCAATTGCCAAGCGAATCTTTGCCGTGAGCTTCGGCTGTCGCCCGCATAATACCACGCATATACGATTGGTATTTGTCCGGCATAGCCTCTCCGTCCACTCCGCTGACTACGGTTGCCGCACCAATTCGACCACCTGCACGCATATAAATTTTATCACAGGCAAGCGAAATCAAAGCCCCTGCCGAGGCTGCATTGTTGTCGATAAAGGCAATGGTCGGTATTTTGAAGTTCATAAGCCGAGTAGCGATAGAATCGGCATAGTTGAGCTCACCGCCATAGGTATTTAGGTGAATTACAATAAGTTTAGCGTCGATATTTTCTGCCTCAGCCATACCTCGCCGGGTATATATCCACATTTTGGAGTTGATATCCTCGTTTATCCGTATTACAAAAACGTTGTTGTCTGCACCAAAAAGTAACGAAGTGAGACAAAAAAAGGTAAAAAAAAGCGATACTATTTTCTTTTTCATAAAAAAATATCTGTTGTTTATTTACTACAATATTGTTGTTCACAATATTAAGCATATTTTTTTTTGGAAAAATATTTTTGTAAAACTAAAAAAAATATATTAATTTTGCAACTCAAAAATATGGTGGGTATAGCTCAGCTGGTTAGAGTAGCGGGTTGTGGTTCCGTTGGTCGTGGGTTCGAATCCCATTACTCACCCATAATAGTGGGAAAAGTGTCTTACAAATTGTTTGACACTTTTTTTACAATTAATAACGACAAGGAGGCGTTTAGAGGTATTTCCCAACACACATCAACACATTGAACCTTAATCCCCTTTTAATCGAAAAAAGACAACCTTTTATGCGGTTGTCTTTTTTTTAAGAATTTTGGGAACGGATTAATATTACTTTGTATAATTACCCTTAATTTCGGCTTTGGTCAAAACCGTAGAATATAGCTCTGATTGCGGTAAGCCCGAAAGCGATAAAAAGAGTTTAACCTGCTCCGTAATATTGGACGTCAAAGAGAGCTTGTTGTCGGCAATGGTGTATGTAAACACCAACGGAATAGAGGCAATATCCACCCCGGAAACCATATATTTGTCGAATTTGACAACCAAACTGCCTAAAGCATCGGTGTATGTAAAGTTGGCAGTAGTGCCACCCGACATAGTCGCCGTACCTGTCTTATCTTGGTTAAAAACCAGCGTCTGTGGCATTTTGAATAGATTACTCAATACCGCTTCGACAATCGCAGTATAAGCCCCGGCATCGACTACTACCGCACTTTCGCCTGTCGATGTCCAAGTACCTACCAATCCGTCATTCGACACAACGTTTTCGACTTGTTTACACGATGTTGTGCCTATGAGTGCAACTATTATTGCTAATGCTAAAAAATTGATCTTTTTCATATTAATTAAAAAATTAGTTATGTATTATTTTTATTTATAAAGCAATAAAAGAGTGAAAAACATATAGTTAATATACTTATCGACCGCCACTTAATCGTCGTTTGCAATTTTGTCTATCAAATCAACACACTCATTTAATACTTCGGTAAATCTTTTGAAATCTTCTTTAAATATTAACAAGCGTTGTTTGGAAAATGCTGCCTGTGAGTATTGAAAATCGCCGTTTATATCCTTTCTGCTCTCTGTAATAGTAAGATATAGGTCATCTGTGTTTTTCGCCTTTTTTATATCAAAATAGTAAATACGCTTACCTGACTTTACTGCTTTTGAAAACACAAATCCATTATCATACTTTTGTATATCTTCTTCCATATCGGTATCTTATATAGTTTACAAATACAAAAACAGTAAAGATATCAAAAATAATCTTCACTTTTTTGTATTTCACAAACTAACGCGATAGTCTTTATTATGCCTTCAAGGTATATTCGTCTGAAACAGTAAGGCGTTTTCTACCTTTTGCTCTACGTGCGGCAAGTACTCTACGTCCGTTTGCAGATGCCATTCTTTCTCTAAAACCATGCTTGTTTCTACGTTTTCTGTTCGATGGCTGAAATGTTCTCTTCATAACTTTATTGTATCAATTAATGTTTGAATTATATACTTTATAAATAGGAATGCAAAGGTAGCATATTTTTTTTATTTGGCAAAATAAAAATCGCACATACTATTGGGTAGGTTTTCGGGTATATAAAACAATAACCAACGAAAACAACAAATATTTGTTAAAAAAAAATACTACAATCCGATAAATCCGATTGTAGTATTTCTGTTTTTATACATAAATTATCCCCAAACTGACCACTGTACATCACCCAGCGACTCTGTGGTATAGAGGAATATCTGTGTCCCTGTGGAGGCATTAAAATTTTGAACACACCAAACAAGATTATACCCTTTTACAAGATTCAGTTTGAAAGTATATTCTTTGCCATCGAAAACTTTCTTGTCCATGGTTACTTCGCAAGCTCTGTCCGAATAAAGATATACGCCTGATGTAAACATAGCTCCTGCGACGGTAACCGTTGGGTGGAATTGTATATTTTGTACTACTCCTCCTTTGGTGCCTCTCAATTGGACAGGAGCTATCAAAGTAGTTGTGTCGGTAATGGTCAATGATTCTTTGGGTACTTCATTATAATATTCCACTATGTTTTTTGTGTTTGTAATTGCCAGCGGAATAGGTAGCTCAAATACAACATTGCCATTATTGTACGGTACTCTCTGAATGCCGACAGTTTTGTTGTCTTTCTGCCAATAGTATGCCTCGACAGAATCCAATTTGGAGGATATTGTCGAACCGTTTTCAAGGGTCATTTCGAGTTTAAAAGTTGTGGGTTGCTCTTCCACAGGATTCGAAGGCTTACAGGCGATTGCCAAAACACCTATAAAAGCCAATAATAGGATTTTTTCAAATACAACTCTCATAAGATTTTAATTTTTTTAGTTAATATATTTAGAAATTTATAAAACAATATCGTAGTTTATTATATTAACAATAGTATATGTTATTAACGGAATAGGCTACAAAGTTATATTTTTTTTATAAAAAAAACAAAAAACAGAGGCACTTTTTTTTCAAAAACGCCTCTGTCTTATTTATCTACAATTATTATGTTATTTTTTTAAGCTATTCCGTTAATATATGAGTATATACCGCTTATGATACCTACCACCAATATACCCGCAAAGCAGATAACCATACCGATACGGTTATAGTTGTCGGATTTGAAAGTAGCTACCGATGTTTCGTCAGCCTTGTTTATATACATCGCTTTTACTATCATCAAATAATAAAACAACGATATTACGGTATTAAGCAACGCTATAAACACCAATACATAAAACCCTGCCGATGCCGCTGCCATAAATATGAAGAATTTACTGAAAAAGCCCGCAAAAAACGGAATACCTCCCAAAGAAAATACCGACAACATCATAAGGAACGCAAGTTTCGGATTTGATTTGCTAAGTCCGTTAAATGCCGCTATCGAAGTATTGCCTCCATTTTCGTTTTCTACTGCCGAAATTACGGCAAATGCAGCCAAGTTTGAAAACACATAAACCAATACATAAAACACTGTGGCGGTGATACCCATAGGATTGTTTGCTATGATACCCAACACTATATAACCCGCTTGCGAAATCGACGAAAAAGCAAAGAAACGCTTAATATCACTTTGACGTAAAGCAAACAGGTTGCCCAATGTAATTGTTATTACCGAAAGTACCCAAATGATATTCTGCCAAACAGTTTCTATATTACCGAACACTTTGAATAGTGCAAACAGTAGAGCAAAAGCCGCAGCTCCTTTGGAGACAACAGACAGGTATGCAGTTACATTTGTCGGCGCTCCCTCATAAACATCTGCCGTCCATAAGTGAAAAGGCACAAGCGACAACTTAAAGCCCAAACCTCCGAAGAAAAATACAAGTCCGAGCAAAACCATTGGCGATGCGGATATATTGGCAGCCATATCGGAAAAGTAGAATGTGCCTGTGGCACCGTATAGGTACGACAGACCAAACAACATAACAGCCGAAGCCAACGCCGAAATCATAATAAATTTAACCCCTGCCTCTGCCGATTTTGTTTGATGTTTATTGAATGCAACCAAGCATGCCACAGGCAAAGAAGCCATCTCCATACCGATATACAACATCATAAAATTACCTGCCGAGACCATAAGATACATACCGAGCAATGTAATGAGGGTTATCGTGAAAAACTCAAATCTTTTGTTTCTTATTTCATCGGAATCGAGCCATTTGTATGTCTGCAAAAATACAAGAAAGGTAGCTATATTCAGTAGATTTTTCATAAACGATATGAGAGGTGTGGCTACAAACATACCTCCGAATGCTTCGCCTTCGGCTTTAAATACAAAACCCAAAGCCGTAAAGCACGCAAACAAAACGCAGGCAAGGGGATAAAACCATTTTTTCTCCTTAGAGCCGCATACATCACAAAAAAACAAAATAAGAAATACCGCTACAAGTCCTATCTCGTGTTGCATCAATAAAAAGTTACTAAAATTCATATCTTTTATCCGTCATTTACAAATTAATAAATTAAATCAAAGCCGCACCCAATTTGTTTATTATAGGCACAATACTGTCTGATATCATATTTGATATACCAAATGGATAGAAACCCATAAAGGCAATTGCAATTATCAGACCCACAGCCGAAACTTTTTCGTACCATGCGGCATCGGGCAATCCTATATGGTGAGTATCCTGTATGGGTCCGTAGAGTATTTTACCCACGGTACGAAGTATATATACGGCAGTAATCACGATTGAACAACAAGCAACGATAGTGAGTACCGTATAGAATACACCGCTGTTTTGGAATGCTCCTACGAATATGGTCATTTCTGCCACAAAACCGCTGAGTCCGGGCAATCCCAAAGAAGCCAAACCCGCTATTACATAGCAAACCGAAGCAAAGGGCATAATCTTCATCAAGCCGCCCATCTCTCTAATATCACGTGTATGAGTACGTCCGTAAATCAAACCTATAAGGGCAAAGAAAAGAGCTGTCATCAGACCGTGCGACAACATTTGCATAACAGCACCTGTCATCGCGGTTTTGTTTAGCATAAGTATGGCAAACAGCACCAAACCACAATGGCTAACGGACGAATATGCGTTGATATATTTCAAATCGGTCTGAACTACTGCACTGAATGCACCGTAAACAACCGATATACCGGTAAGTATCAAGAATATCCAACTCAATTCGTGAGCTGCCTCAGGCATCAAATATATAGCTACGCGGAAACAGCCATAACCACCGAGTTTCATTAATACGCCCGCGTGCAACATCGATACCGAAGTAGGCGCAGCCGCATGACCGTCGGGACTCCAAGTGTGGAACGGAAACAAAGCCCCCAGCACTCCGAACCCTAAAAATGTGGCAGGAAATATCCAGCGTTGGTGTTCTATCGGAATATGTAGGTTGTTGGCTATCTCCAACAAATTGAATGTGGTGGCTCCCGAAGTGAAGTAAATACCGATGATACCTATCATAAGGAAAGCCGAACCTCCCATAAGCATAAGGGTAAGTTTCATTGCCGAATACTCTTTTCTGCCTGTTCCCCAAAGACCTATAAGCAGATACATCGGTATAAGTGCTACTTCGTAGAACATAAACATCGAAAACAAATCTATCGTAATGAAAAAACCGAATACTCCTATTGTCAAAAGGCAATACCAAAGGAAAAATTCTTTCGCCATATTCATATTCCAAGACGAGAAAACTCCGGTAAATACAATGATAGACGACAAGGCAATCATTACTACCGATATACCGTCCACTCCGAGCGTCATAGATATGTTCAGAGGTTTGTACCAAGTCCAACTCTGTACCAAAAGCATCTCTGCATCGGGAGCGGCGGCTCTCTCTTTCAAGAAAATCACTATTAATATGGCTGTTGCAGCCAAAAGAGCTGTTGCTCCGGCAACCATTACCGCTCTGATCGATTTAATGTCTTTGCATAGAAACAAAAACAGTATCATCAAAACAGGTATTAATACGAATAAACTTAAAATGTTCATATATTTTTTTCTCCTCTTTTTATTGTTTATACAAAAATAAATACTGCTATCGCTATAAGTATGGCTCCCATCAAAAAGAAGGCTGCATAACGCTGCATCTGCCCCGACTGCAAGCCACGTACTCTATGAGAAGCCTTTTGGGTTACATTAGCAATATTATCCATAGTGCCGTCTATTACCTGTTTGTCAAACCATGCTATCGGTCGGCTTATACAATTGAATATTACTTTTTTGGTAATAAACAACCAAACCTCGTCGAGGTAGAATTTATTCAAACTTGCTTTGTACAAACCTTTGAATTTTTCGGCAAATTCGGCAGGTTTCGAGCTATCTTTGAAATATAGCACATACGCAACGGCAATACCCACAATGGCAGCTATTACGCTAAGTGTCGCCACAACCTTGTCTATATGCATATCGAAAGGCATATTGTCGGACGAAATATATTGGGAAAACGGAATGAATCCGGTAAATATCGAAAATACGGCAAGTATAATCAACGGAAGAGCCATTGTAAATCCGCTTTCGTGCGGTTTGTGATGATAATCTCTTTTGCCATTGAAAAATACTCCAAAATATAGACGGAACATATAAAAAGCCGTCAATCCTGCCACTATCCACAATGTCCAGAATATCACAGGCTGATGATGGAATGCGGCTGCAAGTATCTCATCTTTCGAGAAGAAGCCCGAAAACGGAGGAATACCCGCTATCGCCAAACAAGCAATGAAGAACGTTATACTGGTAATCTTCATATATTTATGCAAACCGCCCATATCTTTCATTTCGTTGGAATGAACGGCGTGTATCACCGAACCTGCTCCCAAGAATAGAAGTGCTTTGAAAAAGGCATGTGTAAACAGATGAAACATAGAAGCCATATAACCCAATCCGTCGTGGTCGCCATAACCCGATACCCCCAAAGCAGCCATCATATAGGCTATTTGTGAGATGGTAGAAAAAGCCAAAACCCTTTTTATATCCGTCTGAGTAATAGCTATCACAGCCGCAAATAGAGCCGTGAATGCCCCTATATATGCTATCATCGTAAGCACTTCTGGCGCTCCGAATATATACACGGGGAAAAGTCGTGCCACAAGGAATACCCCTGCCACAACCATCGTAGCGGCGTGTATGAGAGCCGAAACAGGCGTAGGACCCTCCATTGCATCGGGCAACCAGATGTGTAGAGGGAACATAGCCGATTTGCCCGCTCCGCCCATAAAGATAAGAGCCAACGCCCAAGTAACAATGCTCAAGCCCATAAATGTACCACCTGCAAAAGAAGATGTAACAAGCTCGGCATTATTTGCCGTTAGAGCGGCAAAATCGAATGTCTTTGTATAATATGATAAAATGAGAATACCTACCAAGAAACCCAAATCCGCAAAACGTGTTACTATAAACGCTTTTTTGGACGCACGTACCGCAGACGGTTTTTGGTAATAAAATCCAATCAACGAGTAGGAAGATACACCCACAAGTTCCCAGAAAATATACATTTGGAAGATATTGGTTGCCACCACAAGCCCCAACATCGAAAAACTGAATAACGAAAGGAAAGCATAGTAACGTTGGAAACCGTCTTCGCCATGCATATAGCCTAATGAGTAGATATGTACCATAAGCGATACGGTGGTTATTACCACAAGCATCATTACCGATATGGGGTCGAGAAGTATGCCCAAGTCTATGTGCAGCAGTTCGGTAAACCGTAGCCATTCGAAATTGAACGGTATTACGGATTGCCAAGTATCGGCAGTTTTACCTATTACAAAAAAGTATTGATAAGCAATACTGTAAGCCAGAACAGCACAAAAACCCATTCCCAAAGTACCTATAATACCCGCAATATTGGGTTTGAGTTTGCCGCCCACAAGTCCCAAAAACAAAAACAGGACAAAAGGTGTGATTAAGATTAAAAGACTGTATTCCATATTTTATCCTTTCATTTTAGTTGCATCGTTTATGTTAATGTCGCCTATCAGTCGATATGCATTGATTATAATAGCCAAGGCAACGGCTGTTTCGGCAGCGGTAATGGCTATTCCGAAAATAGTAAAGAACATACCCTCCATCTGTTCGGGAAACAGGTATCGGTTGAAGGCGGCAAAGTTTATCTCCACAGCATTCAATACCAATTCGAGCGAAATAAGTATGGCAATCATACTCTTTCGGGTAATAAAACCGAATATCCCGATAAAGAACATCAGGGTCGAAACAATTAAATAATACTCTAATTTTATCATGATTTGTATTCTCTTGTATTTTTGACGTTAATTAATATTGGCTCTCTTCGGGTTCGTTTTTCTTCTTGTCTTTTCGTGCAATAAGAATACCGCCTATTATGGCAGCCAAAAGCAACAACGACAGAGCCTCGAATGGCAATAAATATTGATATTTTTCGGTACCCATCAATGCAGTACCTATATCGGACATAGAAAGCTCCGCATCGCCCTCTGCCGAAGGATTTGCCGCATATATAAATTTGGTTTTGAATATGGTAAAGGCAACTACTCCTATACCTATCAGAGCAACAAAAGCTCCGTAAACATATCTGCGATATTGATGCTTGACAAGAACCTCGTCTTTTTTGGTAGTAAGAAAAATCGCAAACACAAACAATACCACAACACCTCCGGCATATACACTTACTTGGACAGCTGCCAAAAAGTGATAATTGAGAAACAGATAAAGCCCTGCGGTGCAAACCAATATCAAAAGCAAATAGGTTGCCGAACGCAAAAGCGACTTGGTGGTAATAGCCAAAATACTCATCAATAGCATTGCCGAGGCTAATCCTGCGAAAATAATCAGATTTATTAATGGATTCATATCTTTTGGATTATTTTTATACTGTTAAAAATCTTTATACTACATTTTCTGTTGGTTTGGCGACAGGTTTTTCTTTCGGCAACAGGCTCGAACCGTCTTTATTAAGTTTATAAACAAGTTTGTCTCTCGTATAAACGCTGTGTTCGAAGTCCGTACTCCATTCTATTGCATTTTGCGGACAAGTATAGGTACACAAAGCACAGAAGATACAACTACCCACATCATAGATATAACGGTCGAGGACACGCTTCTCTTTACCTGTTTCGGGATCGGTCTCTTTTTTGGTGATTACCTGAATAGTACCGTTAGGACAATTCATTTGGCATATACCGCAAGCCGTGCATTTGTGGTAATTGTCGGCATTGTGCGGCATAACAAGTTGCCCGCGCATACGGTCGTGCGGGAATACTTTGCCCCTGTTTTCGGGGTACGACTCCGTTACTTTGGGGCGTATCATATTACGCATAGATATACCCATTCCCTGCATCAAACGCCATATAGCCGTAAAAAATTCCTTGATATATTTCATCTCTTTACTTTTTTAGTAATAGTTTTTTATTGCAAAATAAATAGTTTCAAACCAATAATACCAATTATCTTATCTAATATATAGCCGTGTTTTTTAAAAAACGCAAAGGTACAATTTTTTTCTCAATCTTTCTAAAACTTTTATTGCTTCAATAATAAAAATAGAATATTTTCTACATATAATCCAAAATATGTCGGAATATCGGCTAAGAAAAAAAAATTTTTTGGCTATTACACCAAGATTTTGTAATTTTGTAACCGTCAATATGAAAACTATTTTTATAACCCAACTCCAAAGGGGGGCAAAATAATTGATGTCTTATGAAAAATTCATTTTTAATATCGGTTGCTTTTATTTTTCTACCTCTCCTTATTGAGGCACAGACCATCAAAGGCACTATTACCGACGAACAACAGCGTCCGTTGGAGTTTGCCAATGTAGAGGTGTATACCCTCCCCGACACTCTTTTGGTTACTGGTACTGTAACCGATTCGCTCGGAATATTTACTCTGAATGTCTCCGAGTTATCCAATAGTATCATTAAAGTTTCATTGGCAGGATACGAGACCGTAAATATCGTACCCGCCAACGAACAAACCATTGTACTGAAATACAAAAACCAGATGCTCGGCGAAGTGGCGATTGTCGGCGAACGCAAACCTTTCGAGATGAAGCGAGGCAATCTGGTGGCAAACGTAACGGGTACAATACTCGAAAACGAAGTAAATGCAATGGAAGTATTACGTAAAATACCGGGTATGACCGTAAAAAACGGCGAACTGTCGTCTTTCCTATACGGTAATCCCGTCATTTATATCAATGGCAAAAAGGTGCGTTCAATGTCGGAAGTAGAGCAACTCGACGTAAAAAACATAAAAAGTATAGAACTAAACACCAATCCGGGTGCCGAATACGATGCCTCCACAGGTATAGTATTATTAATCACTACACGCAAAAAAACGGAGGGATTGACTATTTTAGCAGCTACGATGTTGCGACAGAACTCTTTTTTCAACTATGGTGGCCAAGTAAAAGCCAATTATAAAAACGACAAATTCAATTTATTTGCCGATATAGGATATATCAATAGCGGCTACAAGCAACATATCAAATCTATGTCCGAATTTATCGGAGATACAATATGGCGATCGAACGGAGAAATTATCGTAGATAAAAACTCCAATAAGCAGTTTGGGTATGGGTTAGGGGTCGATTATGAAATATTCAAAGACCACGAAGTAGGTATTAAATATGATGGGGTACTTGACAATTCTTTTTTAAAGACTCGCTTACCGTTTTCAATGAGTGCCAATAACGCTATTCATACCGAAATAGATGGACAATCCACAGAGCAGTCGGGCGGCGGTAGTCATTACGTAAATGGCTATTACATCGGGAGATTTAACAATAAATTGAGGGTAGAATTATTTGCCGATTTTTTTAACAAATACACTAAAAAAACTCAAAATACTATCGAAGAATCTATACTTGACGGAACAAAAACAAATATTATAAATACTGCTATCGACAATACATTATGGGCTGTTGCCCCCAAAATACATTATACGTTTGATGATAAAAATAGAGTTTCTTGGGGGTTAGAATATAGTAATATATTGGTAAATAACAAATTGAATTATTTGTCCAACAATACTAACAATCAAAAAAGCATTTCCTACGAGAATAAAATATCTTCCTTTTTAGAGTATAATTTTGACAATCAAAAAGGATTCGGTATAAATGCAGGGGTGCGTTATGAATTAGTAGGTTTGATTTACGATGATATTATAGATGTCAAAAATAGTATAAATCGGACTTATGGCAATTTTTTCCCAAGTCTAAGCGTGAGTTGCACAACAGGTAAAGTATGGCACAATTTGAGTTATCGTTCGGGAATTACACGCCCTACTTATCGGCTGCTAAGCGCCAATTCTTATTATATTAATCAATTTATGTATCAGGAGGGCAATCCCAAATTATTACCCGAAATATCGCATAATATTCAGTACAATATGATGTATCGTTTTATCTATTTTTCAACACAATACTCATACAAGAAAGACCCTATATTGTCGGATATTGTTCCTGTATCGAAAAATGTTCAAAAATCGACATACATTAATTTTGACAAAACGCAAACATTTAATGTTATGATTAATGTGAAACATAAGTTCTGGAATTTTTATACCCCATCTCTAACTATAAGTTACAACCAAAACTTCATTAATGTTCAAAACTACAAAGGAAACCAATTGTTGAATACACCATTTGTGGCAATTGATTTCGAGAATAATCTGGAACTACCCAAAGGTTATAACTTCTATGCAAAATATAACTATACAAGTACCGGCACAAGTGGTTTTGTATATGTTGGGGCAATACATGTTTTTGAGTTGGGGCTACAAAAAAGCTTTTTAAATGATAAATTGAATGCCTCGTTGAAGGTGTATGATATTTTTCATAAAGATATTGATTACTTGTATGGCACAATGCATAATATCAACATATCAAATATGAATGATAACGACAATCGCTATATCGCATTATCTTTAATATGGCGTTTCAACAATTACAACAAACAGTATAAAGGCGAATCAGCAGCAGAAGATGAACTAAACCGTCTGTAACACATTTGTCTTTCTTCATATAAAGGCATACGAATTATTTTATTTGCCGATTTGTAGAGGTGTTTGTGCATTTTATAGGCTTAGGAATCAATATGATAAGGGACAATACGTTTTATGCCAATGTATGCATAAAACTCCCGGTATGTTAAACAAAAGTTTGGAGTATTGGTATGAAAATCAAGAGCAATATGTTTAAAAGACTTATTTTTATATGTATGCTATGTTGCCATACGTTATTTATTACAGGGCAAAATATATCAGGCATAGTTTATGATAGCAACTCATCTATACCATTGCCTTTTGTAAACGTCATTATTCTAAATTTGAAAGACTCGTCGTTTGTAGAGGGTACGGTAACGGACGCAAAAGGGCATTTCTCTCTGCCAAGTGTAAATGAAGGAAGTTATTTATTACAGGTTTCATTGATAGGCTATAATACACAAATACTCCCCATAGATAATGATAATATTTTGGATATTTATTTGTTACCGGAGGTTCAAAATTTGACAGGTGTTACCGCCACAGCAGAGCGTCCTGTCATAAAAGCCGAAGAAAGAGGGCTTTCGGTCGATATACGGAACAGCATGCTACGAGACATAGGTACGGCTAACGATGTGCTGGGACAATTGCCTTTGGTATCAAAAGACAACGGACGTTTTAGTGTCTTCGGCAGAGGTACTCCCGTCATCTATCTGAACGGCAGGCAAGTTCGCGATATGTCGGAACTCGACCGTATAAACTCCAACACGATAAAGAAGATAGAGGTCATTACCAATCCGAGTGCGGAATACAACTATTCTACGAAAGCTGTAATAAAAATAGAAACATTGAAACCGGCAGGAGAAGGTTGGAGTGGTAACGCAATGGCAGGTATAATAGTAGCAAGAAAGCTGTCGGGCAATATTGCGGTCAATCTTAACTATCGGATAAACAAACTTGATATGTTCGGCTCGGCATATTATTATCAAGGAAAGAACTTACAGAATATAACGAGCGAACATTCGATAACCCAAAACAGTACATTTAAGGTCGACGAAAGTATTGTAAAATATATCAACAGACAAATGTTTAGGTTCAGTGTCGGAGCAAATTATACTTTCGACGCCGACCGTTCGGCAGGCATCAGATACGACAGCAGGTTGACTCCTCTGAATCAATCGAATTATAATTCCGTTTTTCGCACCAATCAGGCAGCGGATAATATGGCAACAATGCTTCAAGATAGAGACGACAAGCGGGTAACACACTCGATAAATGCTTATTATCAGGGTAAGGTCGCCTCATGGCTGTCGATGAAAGTCGATATGGATTTTATTCACAGTAGTGAAAAAAACAATTTATCCTCCCATAGTAAAATAGCCAATAAACAGGATTATATATATACGGAAGGCAACAGACAATCAGAGATGTTCGCTTCGAAAGCGGTATTTACCACGCCCATAGCCAATAGTGATTTGCTGTACGGAGTGGAAGTGGCTTTCACCGACAACAAACAACTTTTAGAAGTACAAAATCAAGGACAGTCCGGCGCCATAACATCAAACAACAACACTGCACGGCAACAATTATTAGCCGCCTTCGTATCTTATTACAAAAAGATGGGACGACTGACCGTCGACGTGGGTATGAGGTACGAACACGCAGGTTTCGACTATTTCGTAAATAACCAATTGCAACAAGAGCAAAGCAAAATATATGATAATCTGTCGCCGAATATAAACGTATCGTACTCCGACAAGAATATCATAACATCGCTCGGATATTCGCAACGCATTTCGCGTCCGAGTTACTATCAGTTGCGTAACAACACCGAATACAGCAGTCCTTATTCTTACGAACAAGGCAATCCTCTGTTGAGACCTTCGATAGACAACAACATAACATATTCGTTCAAGTATCGAAACTTGATACTTAATGCCAATTACGACCTATACAAAGACTTTGTAATGCTTATCTCGAAACCTTATACGGACAAAATCCTAATATCCCGAACCGAAAACGTCGAAAGGTTCGACAATCTGTCGATTGCACTGCTGTATTCCTTAAAGGTAGGCTCGTGGTGGAAGCCGTCTCTGGAACTCGGCTTCGAAAAAAATATTTTCAAGTACGGCTCTCCCACAAAGTATTACGACAAACCTGTATGGAGCATAAAATTCAAGAACGGTTTGTCGTTGTTAAGCACACTCTATCTGGGAATAGATATGGCTTACAATACAGACGGACACTCCGAAATAGACTATATGTACGGTTCGTTTAAGATGAGCGTATATCTGTCCAAAACATTCTTCGGCAATAGGTTGAGGGTTACCCTCAATGGAGACGACATATTTGGTACCAACAGATACAGAGCATTGAGAGAAATAAACAATACGCGTCTTTACGTCAACAACGATTTGGACAAAAGAAGTATTGCCCTGTTGGTGAGTTACAACTTCAATACTACAAAAAGCAAATACAAAGGCACCGGTGCGGGCAACAGCGAAAAACAACGTCTGTAACACATTTGTCTTTTACATAAATAAAACTTAACTTTGTAGGCGTAATATAAAAATTAATATTAATCAAAATCATTTTTAGAATTATGGCAAATACCGTAAAAAATCTCAACAGCAGACATCTAAGCCAGGAGTCTGCTAAGAAAGCAATGGAAAGCATCAAGGCGTTGGAAAAAGATTTTGCCGATATAATGGTAAATATATCGGGCGACGAACGCCGCAGGTATGGCAGTATTAGCGAACAAAACAAACTGCTTGTAAACAAGGTGTACGATTTTATCAAAGACAGCCCCGAACTCGGAAGCCCAGACGTAGACTGGGGCGAGTTCGAGAAAGACTATCGCAGCCGTGTGGCATTGGAGAGTATCATTATGAGTTTGCAGAAGATAATCGACGGGCTGAACAACGCCAAAACCCTCTTCGACTTCGACAACTATCAGGCGGCTCTCGACGACTACGCTTACACCGTATATAAGGCTCGTACCGCTACGCCGGGGTTCGAAAACAAACAAAAGGAGATAAAGCAGTTTTTCACTCGCACACGCAGGAAATCCGAAGATATCCCAACATAAGAGAAATAGGCGGTAACAGAAGATTTTCCATTAGAAGAGGAGGTTATATGATTTTACGTAAAGCAAAACTTTTGTGGCCATAATGTTTGTTTTCACAAGGTTGTATAACCTCCCTTTTTGTTGCAACGGTGTTTTGTTGAAGTCGTTTAATCATTACGTCGAGGGCTTTTATGGAA
>JBGXXV010000065.1:0-14522 GCA_041814825.1 Bacteroidota bacterium
CGATGTGGGTCGAGCCGAAAGCGTGCCGCAATTCTTTTCTTTGCCTACTTTCTTTTTCTTATCAAGAAAAGAAAGTAAGGGCGGGGTTTGGGGCGGATAGCCCCAACCTAAGAGAGAAGAAAACGTGATTGTAGCTTTGGGACGATTGATAATATATTGTACAGTAATGAAATTTTATAAACAAAAAACTGAGATTCAAAAAACTATCACCCTAAAATTTTTCAAAAAACTTTTATCGGACACTAATAATTACCGATACTTTCTGACTTCCTCCGCAAATAATACTTTTTCAATCCCCCAAAATCAAAAATTTTGTATTACCTTTGCAGCCTCCATCATACTTAGGGGTGCTTTGGCTGAGATTATACCCTTTGAACCTGAGCAGGTAATGTTGCTAAGGGAAGTGTTTGCAATTCGGTTTTTTTTACATCCTTTGGTATGTGGTTTGTTTTCTAAAAAATAATGTACTGATTATGTGTAAAAAATTATTCTTAATGTTTTTTGGGGCATTGTATTTCAATCAAATGTCGGCAAACAACATCGGCGACAACGATACAATATCCACACAGACACTCGAAGAGGTCGCGGTAATATCGACTCGCAACTCCGACAGCAACAACCTCTCGACCAAAAACATTGATAGCCAAAAGCTATCGGAGCAAAATTTTGGGCAGAACCTGCCATTCTTGCTCTCTAACACACCTTCGCTTGTCTCTACATCAGATGACGGGCTTGGTGTGGGCTATACCTATTTTCGTATTCGTGGTACCGACCATACGCGTATCAATATGACTGTCAACGGAATACCACTCAACGACTCCGAGAGTCAAACCGTCTTTTGGGTAAATATGACCGACTTTGCATCGAGCTTGCAGAGCGTACAGGTGCAACGGGGCGTGGGGACGTCAACCAACGGTTCGTCGGCTTTTGGAGCGAGTGTCAATATGCAGACCGACGGTATAAGTACCAAACCTTATGCCACAATTGGCTTTAACGGTGGTATGTACAACACTTTCAGAGAATTGGTAAAAGCCGGTACAGGCATACTGCCATCGGGCTTTGCTTTCGATGCCAAATTCTCGAAAGTTAATTCTGACGGCTTCCTCGAACGTGCTTTTAGCGATCTCTACTCGTACAGTGCTTCGGCATCGTATTTCGGGCAAAATAGTATGCTAAAACTGTTGCTTTTTGGAGGTAAGGAGAAGACATATATGGCGTGGGACGGCGTAACTGCCGAGCAACTTGCTTCCAATAGGAGGTTCAACCCCGCAGGTGCCGACTACGACAGCAACGGCAATATCGTTGGATATTACGAAAACCAAACCGACAACTATACACAAAACCACGCACAGCTCCACTTTTCGCACTTCTTCGACAGCCGTCTGTCGCTCAGTGTCGCACTGCACTATACCGGAGGTTTCGGTTATTACGAACAGTTCAAAGACAATGCAAAAGTGAAGTCGTACAACCTGCCCGATACTATCGACTACACCCATTCGATAGTAATGAAACGAACCGATATTGTCCGCCGCAAAAACCTCGCCAACAACTTCTTTGGCGGAGTTTGGTCTTTGAACTATGCGAAAGATAAGTTTGAGGTATATCTGGGTGGGGGTCTCAACCGCTACTATGGCGACCACTTCGGCAATGTGATATTTGCCAAAAATTACCCTCTGCCCACAAAAGATTTCGAATATTACCGCGGCGAAGGGAGAAAAACAGACGGAAACATCTACCTCAAAGGCTCTTACCGTCCGAATCGCGTTTTGACTCTTTCGGGCGACTTGCAATATCGCCATATCGACTACTCCATATCGGGTATCAACGATGAAGATTTGCAAAATATTAACATAAGCCGTAAGTACAACTTTTTCAACCCTAAGGCAGGCATAACCTATTCCGACAACGGACACAACGCCTATTTTACCTTTGCAATTGCCAACCGCGAACCATCACGTAGCAACTTCACAGAGGCAGGAGCAAATGACATACCTCTCCCCGAACGACTGTTCGACTACGAATTGGGCTACAATCTTGTACGCAAACGTTTTAGTATTGGGGGTAATCTATATTTTATGAATTACAAGAATCAACTTGTGCTCACAGGAAAGTATTCTGACACAGGAGCTTATCTTACAAAAAATGTCGAAAAGAGTTTCCGCACGGGGATAGAATTTGTGGGTGGAGTACAGATTTTTGATTGGTTGCGTTGGGAAGCCAACGTTACTCTAAGTCGCAACAAGATATTGAATTTTACCGACTGGTTCGACGTATATGAGTACGACCCCGCCACCAACAACACAGAGTTGGTAGATAACGTAGAGGTCAATATCGGTACTACCGACATATCGTTTTCGCCATCTGTAACAGGCAGTAGCAACTTCAACATCAAGTACAAAGGTTTCGGTGCCAACGTCCAAACGCTACTTGTTGGCAAACAGTATCTTAGCAACTTGCAAAACAGCGGAGCAAGTATTCCGACATACAGCGTTACCAACCTTGTGCTTAGCTACTCGATAGATACAGGCAGGTTGGCAAAAAATATTACTTTCGTGCTACAAGCAAACAATCTGCTAAACTCGCTTTATGTCTCCAATGGAGGCTCTTACAACAGTTTCACGTTCAACAAAGGCGAAACTCACGATTATAGCCCGACAAAACTCAATGCTTCGCCTTGGTTCTATGCGCAAGCAGGATTTAATATACACGGTGGTATAAAGATAGATTTTTAAACAACCGTGTAAAAAATGTTTACAATAAGATTTACAAAGCGGGTGTTCCTTGGCGAATGTTCGCTTTTGTGTTGAATAGAGGCAAGGCAAATATCAGAAAAACAGCAACTTGGCGATACTCAAAGATTGCAAAATTCAATACATAAATGTCGTATCGTGCCGAGCGAATAGGAGCGTTGTTTTTCAGCCCCCATAATTCGATTATATAGCTTACCTATCCCAATATTATTAGATTATTGTGCCATATCGACATCACTATGAGGGTAAGACCCAAAACAGCAATGATAATGTTTATATCTTTCTGATTGGCTGGTGTTTCGATAACTTTGGGCTTTATTTTTCTTAAACACCAATAAACGAAACAACCTACACTTATACCTACTATCGTACCACAAAGCACATCGAACGGATAATGTACTCCAAGGTAAACGCGAGAAAACCCCGTAACCAGAGACCAAGATATTATTATCAGACTGTATAGTCTATTCCGAAAAAGCAGAGCCGAAAACGAGGCAAAAGCAAAAGAGTTTGCCGCATGAGACGATACAAAACTGTACCCGGCAGCACGATTGTTGTGTACGATGCTAAGTAGCCCTTCCAGAGTAGGTTCGTATGTGGGTCGTAAACGCTCTACCCACGGTTTTATGAGTCCTGATGATATTTGGTCTGAAAGTGTCATCAATACTACGATTGTCAGTAATATAATCCACGATTCTTTTTTGTAACTTTTGATTATCACATATATGATTGCAGCAGCAGTAAGCAGCCATATTTTTTGTCCCGAAAAAATATACATAAAATCGTCCCAAAATGGAGTATGCCATTTTTGTACCGAAAGTAAAAGGGTTTTGTCTAATTCTATAAGTCTTTGAAACATTTTATTATATAGTTGTTGAAATAATTTTAGATTGCAAAATTAATATAAACTTCAGATAACACAACACGGTTTTACGCCGAAAAATATTACTTTTGCACTTCGTAAAAAAGATAGATTATATACAGATGAATATAAAGAGAAAGCCCGAATGGTTGAAAATTGATTTTAGAAGCGAAAAGAGTTACTCTGTTGTAAATCGGTCGCTTAAAAAGAACTGCTTAAACACAATTTGCGTAAGCGGACGTTGCCCGAATTTGGCTGAGTGTTGGAGTAGAGGGACTGCTACCTTTATGATTCTCGGCGATATATGTACACGTAGTTGCGGTTTTTGCAACACCAAAACAGGCAAACCGCTCCCACCCAATGCCGATGAGCCTCAACGACTTGCCGACTCCGTCAAAGAGCTTGGACTCAAACACATAGTGCTTACTTCGGTAGATAGAGACGACCTCAAAGATGGCGGAGCAAACCATTGGGCAGAATGCATAAAGGCGATAAAAAGCGGAGTACCTCAATCGAAAATAGAAGTATTGATACCCGACTTCAAAGGCGATACCTCTCTTATCGACACTGTATTGGAGGCTGACCCAGACGTAGTTGCTCACAATATCGAAACGGTAAGGTCGCTAACCCCAAAGGTAAGAAGTGCGGCAAAATATGATACAAGTCTGAACGTGCTCAAACACATTGCTCAAAGAGGTTTTGTGGCAAAAAGCGGTATGATGTTGGGTTTGGGCGAAGCCGAATCCGAAATAATAGAAACAATAGACGACTTACTTGCCAATGGTTGTAAAATACTCACTATCGGGCAATATTTACAGCCGACAAAAAAACATCTGCCTGTGATTGAATATATTACGCCCGAAAAATTTGACGAGTATCGTCAAACAGCCGTGCAAAAAGGATTTAACTTCGTAGAGAGCGGTCCTTTGGTGCGTTCGTCTTATCATGCCGAAAGACATATAAGCGACTGACTGTCAGGCAAAGAGTCGGGCAAACAACGTCTTGTTTAAAATCTTTTCAATGCAGTTATCGACGGTGTCATCGTTGGTTATAGTCATATCGGCTTGGCTATAATAGCTCTTATGGCGTTTGGTAAGGGTCTCCGCTATATATGTTTTTAATTCGTCATCTGTCATATTTTTGATTAAAAAGCGGTTGCCTCTATCATTTTTGAGCCTGTCATAAAGTACCTTTTCGGACGATTCCAAATATATGGTAGTACCTCCATAGCTCATCGTCAGCAAATTGTTATCACAACAAGGCATACCGCCTCCACAAGCCACGATAACACCTCCCAAGTCGTACGGTTGCGATACTATTTCTTCAAGCAATTCGGTCTCTATATGCCGAAAAAACATCTCTCCTTTGGTTGCAACCATTTCCTCTATTTTCATTCCCCAACGTTGCTCTATTACCATATCGGTATCTATAAAGTCAAAGCCCAATCTGTCGGCTAATATTTTGCCGATAGTGGATTTGCCACAACCCATAAAACCGATTAGAAACACCTTCATACTTGTGTGCAAAAATAATTTTTGACAAAATTAGTAAAAATAGATATAACTCGCTTGCTAAATAAAAAAAATATATTACCTTTGCACCTTGATTGAACAATCGTAATGCCCAGATGGCGGAATTGGTAGACGCGCTGGTCTCAAACACCAGTGGATTCACTTCCATGCCGGTTCGATCCCGGCTCTGGGTACGAAGTAGAGGAATTATCTCTTTGAAATTCAGCGGAATGACAAGAGGTAATTTTTTCTTTTGAAAGGTATTTGGGAGTGTTTGCCCGAAAAACTCTTATACTTTTTCGTAATAATTTTTTGAGTTTGATTATTTTGAGTTATTACTGTCCGATATATCATTAATTAACTAAATATTCCCAATCTCCAATCTCGTTTTTTTCTCTCTTAGGCTGGGGCAAAGACAGCCCCAATGAAATGTTAAAACATTCCGATAGCCTCACATCTTTTCTAATGCGTAATATATGGAAAACCTCATAAGAACCCGATAAACAAATGCACAAGATAAGCCACTTTCACAACAAAAACATATATACGGTTGCTTATTAAGATATTACAAATTGATATTGGTTTTTTATCGGACAGCAATATCTGATTTCATATTCTCTCGTAGTCTCCTCGCTCAAACGATATTTCATAGCCTATCGATGCCAATTGCTCGGCAAGTAGTCGCAACCCCTCTGCCGACTCTGCTCCGAGTGATGCTTTGTTGTTGTATAACGAATACTTTTTCCTGTCCGCTTGTGGTGATAGATTGGGCATTACCACGTTGGCTCCGGCGAGTATTCCTCTTAGTCTGCCGTCGGGGGCGAGCGTTGCCAATGCCGTTGTAGATGGGATAAGTGCCGCAGGGTGCATTAGGCGGAATATCGAGAGCAACATCAATGTATGTTCCATCTTGCCGGCGGGGTATTGGGCAAAAGGGGTGTCGCAATGAGGTAGAAAAGGACCTATGCCTATCATTTGAGGTTGCAGTTTTTCTATAAAGAGAATATCTTCTACCATATTTTCAATAGTCTGAAAAGGCGAGCCTACCATTATACCCGTACCCGTCTGAAAGCCAATCTCTTTAAGCACCCTAAGGCATTCAAGGCGATTGCCGTGCGACATCGTCGCCGGATGTAGTTTGTTGTAGTGTTCTTCATCGCTTGTCTCGTGGCGTAGCAGGTATCGATTGGCTCCGGCGTGGTATAACTGTTGATATATCTCTTTGGTCTTCTCACCAAGTGATAGAGTAATGGCACAGTCAGGAAACTCCTGCCGTATCTGTCTGACGGTAGCTGCCAACTTATCGTCATTTACGGCAGTGTCTTCGCCTCCTTGCAACACAAAGGTGCGAAAACCGAGAGCATATCCCTCACGACAACATTCAATGATACTCTCCGGCGTGAGCCTGTAACGCTCTACATTGCGATTGCTCTTGCGAATACCACAATAGAGACAATCGTTTTTACAGCAGTTGCTTATTTCTATTAATCCGCGTATGTAAACCTTTTTGCCGAACCGGTGTTGGCTTACTTCGCGTGCCTGTTGGTTTATTTCGTCGAGCAATTGCCTTATATGACTATTTTCCAAAAGAAAATAGAACTCTTCGGATCGAAGAGTTCTTTCATTTCTTAACTTAGTAATCAAGTTGTTCATAAGTCAATGTCTGTTTCAGCAACTCTTTGTCCAACTGTCGGCGTCCCGACACACTGTCGTTGTAAGTACAAGGTCCGGTTATACAGCCTCCGGCACACGCCATAACCTCAATAAAGTTGCCGTTTGCTTTGCCCGATCTGGCACACGCCCTTAGCAGACCGATATTCTTTTTGTTGATATCCGCCACGTGGATATCCTGTACTTTGGAACCATCGGCTTTCAGATACGACTTGACGGCACCTGCCACACCACCCGAATAGGCAAAAGCGTGTGCCTCGCGAACCGATACGGTTTCCATACGGTATTCGGGGGCTTGTTCAAGGCTAATGCCGAAGCCCGCAAATATCGACCCCATCTCTTCGAATGTTATTATCATATCTACGGCTTCGTCTCTTTTTACCTCTTTTCGCTTCGCAACACAAGGACCGATAAACACTATTTTTGCATCGGGATGTTTCTTTTTGGCTATGCGGGCAGCATAATACATAGGCGACCCCGTATGCGATACGTATGGTTTTATATCGGGAATGTGTTTTTCGGTAAGCTCAATATACGAAGGACAACACGAGGTGGTCATAAACGGCTGACCCTCGTCGAGTTTCTCCAAAAGTTCGTGAGCTTCGTTGCTGATAGTCATCATAGCACCTTCGGCTACCTCTATGACGTCGGCAAAACCAATCTCTTTACAAGCTCCGTAAACTTGCTCTATTGTGGTTTTGAACTGTCCGAGTATCGAGGGAGCAATAATAGCAACGGTCTTCTCTCCTCTGCGGATACCTTCGAGTATATCGAACACTTGCGATATTTCGAAGATGGCACCGAAAGGACAGGCGTTGATACATTTGCCACAGTATATACATTTACTCTCGTCTATATGCTCTATACCGTATTCGTCTTTACTGATAGCTTTTACCGGGCAAGCTTCTTCGCAAGGAACAGGTATATAAACGATAGCATGATACGGACAACTCTGATGACATATACCACAGCTGATACATGTATCGTGGTCTATCATTGCTTGTCCGTTTTTTTGAAAATGAACGGCATTCTTAGGGCAGTTTGTCGAACAGCTACGGGCGACACAACCCTTACAGAGGTTTGTAACTTCATAATTGATGCTGACACATGCAGAGCACGCATCGTCGATAACACACAATATATTCTCTTTGGTAATCTTCTTACGGTCGAGGGCTTGACGAGCATATTGCGAAAGAGTTGTCAGTTCATCGTGCTCGTCGGACATATCAAGACCGAGCAACGGTAGCGACTTGTATTTCCATACAGCTCTCTCTTTGTGAATACAGCAACGCCCCATGTGTTTGGACTTTTTCGGAGTAAGTTCGAGAGGGAGTCTGTCTATTTTTTCTACGAGTTGTCCGTCTTTCCAAAGTTTTACAAGTTCTGCCAGCAATTTGTGGCGAACTATCATTACATTGTTAGTAAATGCCATAGCGAGTAATTTGCTTTTTTGTTGGTTTGTATATTAATTAAATTATTTAAAATGAGTGTCTTCTATAAAGTCTCTCGGTGTGATATATTATATCGGTCTTTGAGTCTTTGTCAGTCCAGTTTTTTATCGGAGTCATATAATTTTCTCCATATAGGCTTGTGAGCCAACCTTTTATGTTGTCGGGCATAAAAAATTTATGTCCCAAAAATTCTTGTTCTGAAAAAGTAGTCGGAGGACATCTCCATAATACCGATGGGAAGCCGTCTGTACGATTTGCCTCTTTCCATTCTTTATGCTCGTGGCGACGTGCTCCATAACAATAAACATCGCCATTATCTTTCTCGAAATAGTAAAAAATATCTATTTGTACACCTTTATATTCATATTGGTCTTCGGTAATAATCCCTGTCTGCTTAACGTAAAATTGTCGTTTGTGCCTGAAACCGAATTTCTCCATTATCTCATCAAGATTGTCAGGACGTTGGCTCGACAAAACACCTACATCCAAATCGCAGTCGTGGGCAATAAACTTCTTCTCTCTGTAAGCCCCAAGTAATGTGCCAAAGCAAAGAAACATTTTTATATTGATGAGACGAAAAGCCTTATCTGCTTGTATCAATGTCTCTAATCCATATTTATGAAATGATTTGGACTTTTTTCGAGCAGAGTATGCAGTGTTTATCTCAACAAGTTGCTTATATATCCCTAATTTCAATGCTATTTTAACCAATAAATCCCTCATAAAATCGTACTACCAAGAATATGATCGAGCTTCTTGAAAAATTTCACAAAAGTACAAATAAATTCTGATATCCGCAATGGAAGATATATAGATTAAAAAAGTAAGGAAATCGAGTAATTTTTGTAATTTTATCAAAAAAAATGTTTAAATACTTGTTTTTTTTTCAAATATTTGTAATTTTGCGATGTGTAATTTATAATCATATCAAAATTATGTTTGTAATTCTACCTCATTTTTACAAGATTAAAATAGTGATTTTATGTAATTTATTAAAATCAATTATCTTAATTCCAATAAGAGTATTTTGCTCCGAAATTGGCTGTGAGGCTACTCGTATCAAACAATATATCCGTTTTTTATATTCCAAATCGAGTCTTACTTTTTACACAAACATAAAAAATCATTCAAAATTTGTCAGATACTTGCCAAGATTTGGCATTGTCGTATCGCTCCCATTGATTTTTTTACAACAATCAATAAATAGACAATTTTTTGTGTGAAATCGTCTATTCGGCGGAGCAACTTATTGATACACATTAATGAATTAATTAAATCAGTATTAAATATCAAAATTAAATTTTGTAAAAAAAACGTTATAATGTTATGAAAAGAAAAATAATCTATATTGCATCGGCTCTCTTGATATCAGTAAATATGATATCGCAAACATATTACGGCATGTCTATTGCTCGAGTGGAGGTAACATCAGAAAATGCCTCAAATATTACTGGCGAAGGAATAAGCGGGACAATCTTCTACGACAGTCAAACCAACACTTTAACACTTCGTGATGCCACAATCGAGTCAGATACGTTAGGTTTGTCCAACAATGATTTGGCCGGCTTGACAATAAACCTCGAAGGTAACAATACTATCAAATCGGTAAAAGCCGGTATAAGTTTGGGAAAACATTCGACAATTAGCGGAAGCGGCTCATTGACCACAACGAGCGAAAAAGATTGTGGTATATACCTAAGGGTATTCTCTTTGACCATAAAAGGCGGTTGTTCTGTTACGGCCTCGGGTAAATGGGGTATTGCCGGATATGACGGATATAAAAATGAGGCTTTGACAATAGAAAGCTCTACCGTGAAGGCAAAAGGCGCAAAAGGTTCTATATGCGATATAGCCCAATTTACTCTTATAAACAGTGTTATCAGAGAGCCGGTAGGAGCTGTTTTTAACAACAGGTGTATAGAAAAAGACGGCGAAAAAGTAATCGAACAGGTAGTAATAACCCCAAAAGGAGCAGGGACAAATACCACTATATCAGATATAGGTATAAACGTATTTGTAAATAATGGCATATTACATATAAGCACCAATAGATATACGAACGATACTTTGGTAATATATAATATATCAGGTCAAATCGTTAATACCGTAAATTTATCCGTAGGTAAAGCAGAGATAGCTATACCTAATGGCATATACATAATACGCACGGGAGAGGTTACAGAAAAAATAGTAGTTCAATAAACAGAGGAGTTTAAAGTAATTTTAGTAAAGATTCGTATTACAATATATTCATTCTTCTTCTTTTCTAAACTCGACTATTTCTTAAATTGGAATAGTCGGGTTTAGTGTTTGAGAGGTCGTATGGTTTGTTCTAATGCGTGATATTTGTTGTCAATTGCAGAAGTGAAAATTTATTTCTAATTTTGCCCCGATTTTTATTTGCGTGCAAACAAAAAAGAGATTGTATTAAACTTGAAAAAAAAAATTATTTAGGCAAACAGATTAAATAACTATTATTATGCAAAAGCATAGATTTTTGACACAAAATATTCTTTTAGTATTGTTTTTGATAATCTCGTTCGCAACTTATGCCCAAGACCGCCCCAAACTTGTGGTTGGTATCGTTGTCGATCAGATGCGTTGGGATTTTTTGTATCGCTATTACGACCGTTATTCGGATAACGGATTTAAGCGATTGATGAAAGACGGATTCAACTGTCAAAATACGATGATAAACTACATTCCTACCTATACAGCGATTGGGCATACGTCGATTTATACGGGTTCGGTACCGAGTATTCACGGTATTGCAGGGAATAGTTTCGTAATACAAAAAAACGGTCAATCCGTTGAGGCAACAAAAGACGATAGCGTGCGACCCATAGGTACGGACAATATTGAGGCGGGGCAGGTATCTCCCAAAAATCTACTTTCGACCACTATTACCGACGAGTTAAAGTTTGCTACGAATTTTAGGTCTAAGGTGGTGGGAGTTTCGCTCAAAGACAGAGGTAGCGTTTTCCCTGCCGGTCATTGTGCCGATGCAGCCTTTTGGCTTGACGAAAATACGGGCAATTGGATTACTTCGTCGTGGTATATGGACGCTTTACCCGCTTGGGTGGACAGATACAACAAATCGGCAGAGACACGGAAATACATCAATAAACCTTGGAATACGCTTTATCCTATACGCACTTATACTCAAAGTAATCTGGAAAACAACGATTATGAACTTCCTTATTCGGACAAGGCGTCTATAAAGTTTCCCATCAACTATCAGAAAATTTTTGATGGCAAAGAGTACAATTATGCTTTATTGAAAGACTCGCCTTGGGGCAATACAATCACTTGCGATTTTGCTAAGTTGGCTATTCGCAATTACAGTCTCGGAGATGATAATATAACCGATTTTTTGACAGTAAGTTTTTCGGCTACGGATTATGTGGGGCATCGCTATTCGCCCAACTCTATCAAAACAGAAGACATATATCTCCGTCTCGATTCCGAAATAGCATCACTTATAGATTTTATAGAGGGTTATGTGGGTAAAGACCAATATCTGATATTTCTTACAGCCGACCACGGAGGGGCTCATAATGCACGTTTTCTTGTCGATAATAAAGTAGATGCGGCTCCTTGGTCTTATACAGAGGTGTGTGATAGTTTAAATATGTATTTGAATAAAATATACGGTAAAAAAGATATGGTTATCTCTTTGGACAACTATCAGGTTAATTTCAATTACTCTGTAATAAAAAACGACATCGAAAAAGAAAAAATTATCAAATCGTGTATCGATTTTTTTGAAGATATGCCGAGTGTGGCTTATGCGGTAGAGAGCCGTAAAGCAAGTCAAGCAGCCATACCTAACGTTATCAAAGAGAGTATAATAAATGGATACAACAGAGAACGTTCGGGAGAGATACAGATAATTCTAAAACCTCATTATTATAGTCGCTCTTCTTGGTTAGGCTCGACACATGGCTCTTGGAATCCTTACGATTCGCACATTCCGCTTATCTTTTATGGCAAAGGTATTTCGCCGGGCGAGTCTGTGCGTGAGGTATATATTACCGATATTGCTCCTACTATATCTGCTCTGCTCAAAATACAGATGCCGAGTGGTACTATTGGCAAACCTATCGAAGAATTATTTAAATAAAAAATTAACAATGGATAACGTCATTTATAATCATAAAGTGCCTGTGCAACTGCGTTTCAACGATGCAGATGCTTTGGGGCATATCAACAATTCAGTCTATTTTTCGTTTTACGATTTGGGCAAAACAGAGTATTTCAAAGCTGTGAGAGGCAGATATATTGATACGAAAGATATTGATATAGTGGTAGTTCATGCCGAAGTGGATTTTTTGTCGCCTGTTTTTTTATCTGACGAAATAGAAGTACAAACCGCAGTTTCGTCTATCGGCAATAAAAGTTTTACTCTAATGCAACGTATAGTAGATACCAAATCAGATACCATAAGATGTATCTGCAAAACCATTATGGTTGGGTTCGACCAATCGACTCAACAGTCTAAGCCTATTTCGGAAGATTGGAAAAAGGCTATTTCTCTATTTGAGAACAGAGAGTTTTAGAGGTTAATGCTTGACAGTCTGTTGTATATCGTTTGGCGAGTATCTCCCGATTTGCAGTTGGGTTCGCTTTCGATACATCTTTACGGATTGTTTTTTGCGTTCGGCTTGCTTATGGGCGGAATAGTTGTTATTCGACTTATGAGCCAATATCGGACATCTCAGAGTTATCTTTTTTATGCTTTTGTCGGTATAATAGTAGGAGCAAGGCTTTTTCATTGTCTTCTTTACGACCCGTATTACTATTGTATTAATTGGATAGAGATTTTTCTGCCTGTCAAGAATATAGACGGTACAATGGTTTTTAGCGGTTTTTGGGGCTTTGCCTCGCACGGTGGGGTAGTGGGGCTGATGATAGCTTTATTGATTTTTTCAAAACGGAATGGTATATCATATCTTGGTGTTTGTGATGTATTTGCCATCGCTACACCGCTTACGGGAGCATTTATTCGTTTGGGCAACCTTATGAATTCGGAGATATTAGGTAAGGCTACCGATATACCCACAGCATTTATTTTTACAAATGTGGATAATATCCCGCGTCATCCGGCAGCTTTGTATGAGGCATTGTGGTACTTTGTGCTATTCGCTGTTTTATGGTTGGTGTATAAAAAAAATGGCTTTACAAAATACAAAAAAGGTTTTTATATGGGTATTGCATTTGTAGGAGTAGCTTTGTTTCGTTTTTTTATAGAGTTTCTAAAAGAGAATCAAGAGAACTTTCTTAATACGTTACCGATTAATATGGGGCAAATACTTAGTATCCCTTTTATAGTGGTCGGTATTGTATTGACTCTTAAATGTTATCGAAAAAAAAACGATAATGTTTGAGCCCCGAACTATCTTATTTGTAATAGGTCGTTTTTTTATGATGTTTGTTGTATCCCACAGATAGAGCGATATTGCAAAGCCCTGTCCGTAACCGATTTTTGAGAACTTAGGTAATGTCTATAAGTATATAAATTTTGTCGTTTGTGGGGCGAGATGATTGGTGCTATCTTTGCAGAAAATTAATCGAAGTATTTAACAATCAAAAACACAAAATATCAATTATGACAAATATTATTTCAATAACAGGCATAGACGCTACCAAATCCGTAGCAGTTGTAGATAGTCTGAAAGTGCTTTTAGCCGACTTTCAAGTTTATTATACCAATCTTCGTGGGTTTCATTGGCATATTACCGGCAATCAGTTTTTTGTATTGCACGAAAAGTTCGAAAAAATGTACGACGATACAGCCGAAAAAGTTGACGAAATAGCGGAACGTATCTTGCAACTCGGAGCAACGCCCGAAAATCGTTTCAGCGAACTGCTCAAAGTAAGTCAAGTAGCCGAAATCACAGGTGTTGAAGAAGGCAATAGAGCAATAGCAAATGTTTTCGATACGCTAAAAGTGCTCATAGCTCAAGAGCGTGTTGTACTCCGTGCTGCCCAAGAAGCCGGCGACGAGGTAACGGTAGCACTCATAGGTGGCTACTTAGCCGAACAAGAGAAACTTATATGGATGCTTGCAGCTTATACAAGATAAAATTATAATATAATATTTAATTGCTGTCCAATAAAAGTTTTTTGAAAAATTTTAGGGTGATAACTTTTTGAATTTCAGTTTTTTGTTTATAAAATTTCATTACGGTACAATATATTATCAATCATTCCAAAGCTCCAATCTCGTTTTCTTTTCTCTTAGGTTGGAGCTATCCGCCCCAAACCCCGACTTACA
>JBGXXV010000066.1:0-16302 GCA_041814825.1 Bacteroidota bacterium
AAAACGATATCCGATTCATTCGCACGGATAAAACATTTGATTTTGGGATAACGATTGGAGCGAATGAATATATATCGTTTAGCTCACAAGTCCATTGTGGGTCGAGCCGAAAGCGTGCCGCAATTCTTTTTTTTGCCTACTTTCTTTTTCTTATCAAGAAAAGAAAGTAAGGGCGGGGTTTGGGGCGGATAGCCCCAACCTAAGAGAGAAGAAAACGAGATTGGGGCTTTGGTACGATTGATAATATATTGGGCAGTAATGAAATTTTATAAACAAAAACTTTTATCGGACACTAATAAAAAGATATTACGTAATATTACGTACTTTTTTATATAAGGGTTTATTCTCTATTGTATAATACAGGTTAAAAAGAGTCCAACACTCTTTTTAACTTTTATTGGTCTGGCAACAAATAAAAAAAGAGGCTTACATTATTGCAGCCTCTCGATTTCATTTTAGCAATTCCTATTTTTTTTTAGAAAAAATTGTATCTTTCATCTTTTACCTTATAAGCTTTTTTGAGAGCTTCTATTGCAAAATAGAATATATTGCCATTTTGTATATCCTTTATCGCTTTTATTTTGGCAACATCAAAAGGTTCCGGATTTTCGTTTTTGGTCAAAACTTCAAATACAAAAGCACCTATATTGCCTTTCATCGGAGCAGATATTTTGCCAATCTCTGCCAGAGGTGCATTGGCAATCATTGCGGCGTCGTTGCCGAGCGAACCTGCCGAACGTGAGGCAAATGACAGATTTTTGATTGTATCTACAGAAAAACTTTCGGCACCAAGCTCTGCTATTGTTTTGTTGGCAAACAGACCTTTCATTTGCTCGTACTTCTTATCTTTGCGAAGCTCTGCCAAAAGTTGTGGCTTCACCTCTTCAAGAGTTTTGTATGCATCTTTATTTATACGAGTGATATTGGCTACTATAAGATTGTCATCGCATTCGAATACATCGGAGGTAGCTTCGTTTTTGTTCTCGAAAGCCCAACGAATGATTTCGCGAGTGTCCGATATATTCAATATGCGTGGAGCATTGCGGTCAATAGAGTTTGCCGTGATTATCTGATAATTATTCTCTTGTGCTTTTTGGTCAAATTCAGTTTTGTTTTTTACCGAGCCTGCAAACTGTTTTGCCTCTTGAAACAATTTGGCTTGAGTCGCATTACTTGGTACCACGTGACGTTCGATTATTGCGAGTTTTACTTTCTTGATAGGTTTGGTTCTTTCGGTAACCACAAATATATTAGACGCATTGCCCTGAGTTAAGACAAATGGTTCATTTATACCGGCAGAAAGAGCTTTTTGTGCAAGTTCGGGAGTAAGACCGATTTCTCGTATCCAACCGATATCGCCACCACGACTTGCAGATGCTTTGTCGAGTGAATATTGTTGTGCCAAAGTAGCAAATGGTGTTGTCTTGGCTGCATTCAAAATAGAATCTGCTTTGAGTTTGGTAGCATCCGGAGTCTCTTCTTGTAATGCTATGATACTCATTTTTATAGAGTCTGAGGTAAATTTGGTGTCAACCACTTTTGCCATTTTGAACGTATTGTCCGAAAAAATAGGACCATACACTACACCTTTTTCGGCAGAGAAAGCAAAGTCTTTTAGGTCAGCCGATACATCGCTCGGAGCAAAGAAAATATCGCGGTATGGTATGTCGGAGTTGAAGTTGACACTGTCCACCAGAAGCGAATCGCTAACAGAGGCAAATCCTACTTTTGCTATCTCCACTTGCTGTCTTACGGTCTCAATATCTTCGGGCGACGGAGCTATCGGAAAAACTACAAGATTTATATCTACCGAGGGTTCTTGTTTGAATTGCTCTTTTCTCTTCTCATAAAGTGCTTTTATATCTTTATCATCGACAGAAATAGTACTGTCGGCAATAGTGAAGTAGGGTTTCATTGCATAAACCACATCAACCGAATATTTCGAATTGTTGTACTCGAATTGAGCCTCTTTGGAGTTGGTTACAAGCGACTTGGAGAGTAAAGTATTGTACTTCTCATACAATGTGTTGTATTTTATGTTTGTTTCGAGAAATTTCCAATAGTTTTTAAGTCTGTTAAAATGGTCTAAATCAATGTTTCCCGAAGGATTTGTGTTTTCCAACTCTTTTACTAAGTTAGCAACAATAGTTGGGTCAAACATACCTGTTTCCGGATTTTGAAACGCAGGACGCATGCTGATAAGAGGGCTTGGGTTCTTGCCCACTATCAAGTCAGACAGCTCTTGTTTGGCTACCTCCATACCAATGTTTTGGGCATCTTTTTCCACTACTTGCTGCATCACAAGTTGGTTCCACGCATCTTGTCTGATTTGTTCCGACATTGCGTCGTCGATACTCTGACCTCTCTCCACAGTATAGAAATCTTGCATCTGGCTGATAGAGTTAAAATAATCATTATATCGAACCTTTTCGCCGTCGATACTTCCTACATTTGCCTTCCGGTCTCTAAAAAATGTAGAACCATTATTTACAAAATCGGTTACAATAAAAATTAATAGTGCTATACCTATCACAATAAGTAATAAAACACCATGATTTCTGATTCTTCCTAATGTTGCCATTATTTTTTACTAATTGTTATTATTTAACTATATTTTCATCTAAAAGTTTGCAAAGATATAAAAAAAAAAGGAATTGACAATATATGAGATTATATCATTGTATAAAGGTTGATAATTACAAACTTTTGTAAAACAAAAAGAGGCTGATACAAGCCTCTCTTTCGTGTTTTTAGCTCAAATTATATATTGATATATTAGACAACACACCTAATAACCATTAGTTTTCTTGTCAATGAAAAGGTTGCGTTTCTGTTGTGAACCCTATGGTTTAATAACGTTTTTCGACTTCTGCCCACGATATTATTTTCCAAACCTCTTTTAGGTGGTCGGCTCTACGGTTTTGGTAGTCGAGATAGTAAGCGTGTTCCCATACATCAATCCCTAATATTGGCTTTAATCCTTTTGTTATAGGATTGCTACCATTTGCCTCTTGTGTTATTTGCAGGTTGCCTTTTTTGTCGGCAGCCAACCAAACCCATCCCGAACCAAATACGACCGCACCTGCTTTTTCGAACTCTTTTTGGAAGTTTTCGAAATTGCCCCAAGTATTCTCAATCGCTTTTAACAATTTACCGCTCGGACGACCTTCCGATTGTGAAGTGAATTGGGTGAAATATAGATTGTGATTCAGAATCTGTCCTGCATTGTTGAAGATAGCTCCTTTTGACCTTTTTACGATAGTCTCCAAATCGGCATTTTCAAACTTAGTGCCTGCAATCAACTTGTTGAGGTTGTTTACATATCCGTTGAGGTGTTTTCCGTGGTGTAGCTCTACTGTTTTTTTCGATATTACCGGTTCCAGAGCATCGGTGGAGTAGGGCAGTGTGATAAGTTTAAACTTGTTGCTGTCTTGTGCATTGATATTGCCGACCCCAAAGAAGGCTACCACAATTATTGTCATTATTGCCGAGAGTGTCGTCTGTTTCGATATGCTCTGTTTCAGATTATTATTTAATTTTGTCATAATAGTTTATAAATTTAAAATTGTGTTTATATCAAAAAGAGGCTTTTAGTCGCCTCTTTTTTTAGTTGTTCAGTAACGTTTTTCAACCTCAGCCCAAGAGATTATTTTCCAAATCTCTTTTAGGTGGTCGGCTCTACGGTTTTGGTAATCAACGTAATAAGCGTGCTCCCATACATCAATGCCAAAAATTGGCTTCAACCCCTTGGTAATCGGATTACCTGCGTTTGCCTCTTTTGTTATTTGCAGTTTGCCGTCTTTGTCTGCTGCCAGCCATGCCCAACCCGAACCAAACAAAGTAGTCCCTGCCGTTTCAAATTCTTTTTGAAAATTTTCGAAGCTACCCCAAGTCTCTTCAATTGCTTTTAACAACTTACCGCTCGGACGTCCCTCGGATTTCGGAACAAACTGTGTGAAATACAGATTGTGGTTCAATATCTGACCGGCATTGTTGAATATACCTCCGTCAGACTCTTTTACTATGGTCTCCAAATCTGCATTTTCAAATTTAGTACCTACGATAAGGTTGTTGAGGTTATTTACATAAGCAGCAAGGTGTTTGCCATGATGTAATTCTATTGTTGTCTGCGACATTACAGGTTCTAATGCATTCTTTGCATAAGGTAGTATCATTAATTCGTGTTTCATATTGATTAAAGTTTTTTTAGTGAATACTTTTGTTATTTTTGGCAAAGATACAATTAATTTTGTTTATGTAAAATTAATTACAATAGAAATAATCAATTAATACTTAAATAATATATATTCACCCCTATTTTACCTCATTGAGATTTACTCTTTTGCCGTTTTTCATTGCGATAATAAAGGCATCTTCAAAAAGTTTTTTTACCTCTGATTGTAGTTTTAGCACTTCGTTGTAGTCTGTATTGCTACCGTATGTGTATTTATATATATTATTTTCCTTGTAATAAGAACATTTTAGCTTTTTGAAGCGATAGTCGTTGTCTTTTAGAGGAGTGGTTGAGGTCATTATCTGCCACATAAACAATACTTCGTCCGACTTAGCTACTTTATCTGTGGTGTTTTCTTTAGATGGAGTAGTTGTTTTTGGTTCGTTGTCGGAGTTATTTGCCAATATTAGTTCTTTGCTTTGGTCAAAATCGTTTTTGTACTGTATGATACCGTTGTATATACCTGTGGCAAGTATTACCTTACCCTCTTTTGACGACATAAACATTCGTTCCTTTTCGTTGGTGATATATCCGACCTCTACTAAAACACTTGGTATGGTTGTTTGCCAAGTTACATATAACGACTGTTGTTTGATACCTCTGATATTTCGTTCTTTGGCTCCCATTTCATTGCCTATGTATTTGGCGAGGTTGGTGCTTAGGTTGAATATCTGTGCTTGTTTTATCTCATAAATAGCGTTGAATGTAGGGTTGTTTGAGTAGTCGTATCGTTTCGATATCTCCGTACCGTCTTCGTTTACAGCTTTGATAGAGCCTTTGGTTTTTAATGTATTGGTTTTTCTTTCGCTGTTCTCCACCGTTTGTATATAGACCTCTACTCCGTGTGCTGTTGTAATGTCTCGCTTTTTGGCTTCGTTGTACGCCGAATTGACGTGAATAGATACGAAAATATCTCCGTCCGCTCTGTTTGCAATATCCATTCGCTCCGACTCCGATAGTCTCTTGTCTGTTTTACGAGTGTATGCTACTTTTATGTCTTTGTGATTGGCTTCCAAGAGGTCGCCCACCAGAAGTGCGATATCGAGTGTTATATGCGATTCATAAATGCCCGCACGTGTAGCTCCGACGTCGCCGCCTCCGTGTCCGGGGTCTATTACTACAGTAAATGGTTTGGCTTCTATTGTTGTTAAACAACAAAATAGCATTAATATCGAAAAAAAATATTTATTCATTTTTTTAGAGGTATATGATTAATTGTTAACACTTTTGAATTCCGCAAAATAAGACTCTGCCGCTTTTTCGAGTTCGTTGTACCACTCCTCGCCAAAGTGGCGAATTAATGGGTTTTTTAAAAAACGATATACCGGAATACCTCGCTCCATACCACACACTTCGGCACTTCGACAGCACTCCCAACGGTGGATATTGACCGCTGTAAATGTTTTATACTCTTCCAAACGAACAGGGTACAGATGACACGAAATAGGTTTGGGGAAGTTGATAACTCCGTTGTTATATGCTTTTTCCAAGGCACATAGGCATATATCGTTTTCGAAATATGTGAATACACACTCTTTGTTGTCTATCAGAGAAGTTACTTCGTCGCCGTCGCTATCTGTATAGCTTACCCCTTGTCTTTCGATAACCTCTATTGCCTGTGGCGATAAAAACGGGCGAATCTTCGGCAATAGTTCGTTTAATGTCTCTACCTCGCTTTGGGTCAGAGGAGCTCCCGCATCGCCCTCTACGCAACATTTACCTTTGCATTGAGTCAGATCACAACAAAATCGATGTTCAAACAAGTCGAAACTTACAACGGTATTTCCAATTTCAAGCATACGAAAAATAAAAAATATAAAGGCTCAGGTCAATTAACTAATATGCAAAATTACATAATTATAACGTTATAACGGTTAAATTATTTTGTTCTTTTTGACAATCATATCTATTTTTGCAGCATTTTTTTGAATATAATATGATAGATAACGCTCTTTTTTGCTCATATAAATATCTTCTATCGCAATCATAATGCCGGTATCGTAGATATTGCCAAACTCCGAATCAAAGCAGGTACCGAAGCTCTTCATCGTACTTGCCAATTCGATGTATGCTTTTATCAAAGCAGGTATCTTTTCGTTTCTGTCTTTGAGGTAGTTTAGCAATATTTTGAAATTATCTTTTGTATTGTCTTTTGAAAATAAATTTTCAAAAAAATCACAAAAATTGTCAGGTATAATCTCTTCGTTGATAGGAATAAACAGTTTCTCTTCGTCGGCAAAAAAATGTTTTAAGAAAAATATGATAGCATATCGTGCCTCTATTTGCATCTGAGGATAAATGGTTATCTTCCCTACAAGATACCTTACATCGTCGTAAGCACCGATAATTGCCCCTATGCCATCCCAAAGATTGTCGAGAGAGTATAGACTTTTGATACCGCCTTTGTACGACTGATATTTGGGTTGTATGAAAGCCCTGCCCAGCTCTATGGTATATGGCAAATATTCGTCGATAAACTTTTGTGAACAATCAAATATGTGGCTCATAGGAGTCAAAGGCTTTCCGTGCATATCCATAACGGCATTTTTGCCACATATAAATCGGTAACCGCCTACGATTTCGTTTTTGTCGGGATTCCATACCATGAGTTGTTCGAATGGCTTTTCGAGAAAATCGTAGTCGTCGAGGTCGTACGATTTGCCACTACCTCCGCCGCTATTACGGAATGAGAGTTCTCTTAGTCTGCCTATCTCTTTTATAGTATTAGGAGCATTGTGTGCGTTTATTACATAAATTTCATTGTTGGCTTTTTGTGTCTTACAGAGTAGCTTGCCGTCTAATTCGCCTAAAATTAGCGATTTGTCTATCGCCGAAATTAATTTTGCCATATAATTGGTAATTTTTTTGATAAACAAAGTTAATATTTTTTTTGTAAGTAATTGGGTAGAAAGCCAATTTAATTGCCCTATTTGATACCAAAAAACAGAATGTCTAAAATTAGGTACTCTGTTTTGGGGTTGCCTTACTATTACTCTCTTATTTTATAGATAAAGCATCGGCTACTACAAAGGTACTTCCTCCGATATATATACAGTCTTTGCTGACAGCGTTTTTGCGTGCAGCAGCGAGAGCTTTTCGTACCGTAGGAAACGTTTTCCCCTCCAAACCATATTCCGCAGCTTCACTTGCCAGGATATTCTCGTCTAAGGCACGCGGTAACGACGGCTTGGTAAAATAGTATATGGCATCGCGCGGAAGCAGTCGGTAGATATTATCGCGTTTTTTGTCGGAGACCATACCAAAAACTATATGTAGATTGCGGTAGCGTTGCATTCTTAGCTGTTCGGCGACGAACGAAATCCCTGCCTCGTTATGTCCTGTGTCACATATAATTGTCGGGTGTGTACCAATGGTTTGCCACCTCCCCATCAAACCTGTCAATGTTGTTACATTAGCAAATCCCTTAATTATATCGCGATGAGCTATCCGTAACCCTTTTGCTTTTAGTATGTCTATTGCGGTTAATACGGTACGACTGTTTTGAACTTGATATATGCCTTTTAATTGGCACTTGGGTAATGGTTTGTCTCTGTATTGGCAGTCGGCAAAAACGATTGGAGCTCCCTCTTTTTTAGCTTTTTCGATAAAAATATCGGCAACAACTTCTTGTCTTTCGCCGATTACAATTGGAGTATTGGGCTTAATGATACCTGCCTTTTCGACGGCTATCTGTTGTGGGGTATCGCCAAGTAGGTCGGTATGGTCGATGCTGATGTTGGTAATAATAGATACCATTGGAGATATGATATTGGTACAGTCGAGCCTGCCGCCCAGACCAACCTCTACTACGGCTATATCTATGTTTTGTTCGGCAAAATAGCTAAATGCCAACGATGTGGTAATTTCAAAAAACGATGGGTTTATCTCTCTGATAAGATTTTGATTTTTAAATACAAACGAAGATACCTTTTGCTTCGAAATCATCTGACCATTGATACGGATACGTTCACGAAAGTCCTTTAAATGCGGCGAAGTGTAAAGTCCTACCTTGTAGCCGGCAGACTGCAAGACTGCTGCCAACAGATGAGAGGTAGAACCTTTGCCATTGGTACCGCCCACATGTATAGTACGAAACTGTTTGTGCGGAAAACCAAAATATTGGTCTAAATACAATGTGTTTTCCAGACCTGTTTTATAGCCCTGTTTGCCTACTGTTTGGAACATAGGTGCCATAGAATACAAAAAAGCAATAGCCTCACTATATTTCATCTCTCTAAGCTCTCTATTTTGTCTATCACAGTATATCGTACTTTATACCATAAAATACGATTCGAGTTCTTTAAGCGTATTGTTTGATGTTTGAATATCTTTTACGATACGTCCTTTTTCGAGTATCACGGTACGTTTACACACCTCTGTAATGTGGTTCAAATCATGACTTGATATTAGTACAGTGATTTCTCTGGTGTTTTGTAGTTCGTTAAGCATACGTTTTAGTCGTATCTGAGACGAAGGGTCGAGAGCAGTGAAGGGTTCATCGAGTATCAATATCTGCGGATTGCCGATAAGAGAGGCGGCTATACCTACTTTTTTCTGATTACCTTTCGATAGGTCTCTGATGAATTTTTTGTTACCGACTATCTCGCCATTGAAAAACTCTTCCATTGAGGACAGAAATACAGCAATATCGTCTTTTGACTGTCCGTATATTTTGCCTGTAAAATCGAAAAACTCATCGGGAGTGAGAAAATCAATCAAAAAACCTTCGTCCAAAAAAGAGCCGACCGACGACTTCCAATCGTCTCGGCGGGCAACAGATAAATCATTGATTTTTACTTCGCCCGATGTAGCTTCTATCAAATCCAAGATAAGACGAAAAAATGTTGTCTTACCCGCTCCGTTGTTGCCGACCAGACCAAGGCTCTCTCCTTTGGTAATAGTTAGTTGCGGAATATCTAATACCGTAATATCGTTGTATGTCTTACGTAAGTTGCTTACTTCTATCATAATTTTTTATGTATTGTGCGTTTTTGTAAAGATAATAGTAATTTGTGATTCAATATCGAAGATACAATGTCTCTAATAATTTATCTCCAAATTCAATTTGTTGATTAAATCTTGCAGATTGTCGTTTTTGGCAACCATATTTTTGAGCATATCATCAGGCGATACTATTTTAGTACGCTCTACCTCGCATTTGTTTATAAACAGTTTGATGTTTGAACCCAACCTTTCCGACAGAAATTGCTCTATATCTGTTCTGTTGTCGTTAAACTCTTTGAATTGTTGTTCGCTGATAACATCTATACAACAATTTGTCCCCTCTTTTTTTGGCGTTATCTCCGATACATATTTTGAAAAAAAAGTGCGTTCACTAACGCTCTCGGCATACTCCTCCCAAATCTCTTGCAGTTGTTTTTCGGTAAAATCGCCATTGTAAGAAGGCTTGTCGTGTGGCGTATCCGATACCGTATTGGGCGTGGAATAGGTAGTTTTTACTTCCGGTTTGTTCGATAATATCGACGATAGATTAAGCACGCCACTTGCCTGTTTTGCCGTAGGCTTGTGATGTTGTGGTTCTGTCTGTATCGGTCGAAGTTGGGTTGCAAGAGGTTCTGTCGGTTTGCTCTCGGTAGCTGTCGGACGAGTTATTTCGACAGTCTTAGACGGCTGATTGTCAAGGCTCTGTGGTTCTATTTTTTTGATTGCTATTGGACTACCGTTTTTTTTTTCGGGTGTCTCTATCAACTGCTCTATCAACTGACAAATTTTAATGAGCATAAGTTCAACCAACAGTCGCTTGTTTTTGCTCGTTTTATAGTTTAATTCGCACTGCACGGTTAGCTCCAATGCTTGGAATAGGAATATCGGCGTACAATGTTTGGCTTGTTCGCCATATTGTCGTTTGACACCGTCGCTTACCTGCAACAGTTTGATACTCTTTTCGTTTTGAGCCACAAGCAGGTCGCGAATATGGCTCGAAAGCCCTGATACAAAACTCAGAACATCAAAACCTTTGTTTATTATTTTATCAAAAATCAAGAGCGAACCTATCACATCGCCTTGCAGAAATCCGTCGACAAGTTGCAGATAGTACTCGTAGTCAAGTACATTTAGTATCTCTATAACCTCTTTATACTTGATGTTATTGCCACAATACGATACTATTTGGTCGAATATAGACAGGGCATCTCGCATAGCTCCGTCGGCTTTTTGGGCTATTACTTCCAATGCTTCGGTTTCGGCTGTAATATGTTCGTTTTCTGCCACATATTTCAGATAACTCACGGTATCGTTCACTTGAATGCGATTGAAGTCGTACACCTGACAACGCGATATGATTGTGGGCAATATCTTGTGTTTTTCGGTGGTGGCAAGTATAAATATGGCGTATTCGGGTGGTTCTTCGAGAGTTTTGAGGAATGCATTGAATGCCGGAGTTGATAGCATATGCACCTCGTCTATGATATATACACGATATTTGCCTATCTGTGGCGGTATCATCACTTGCCTTACGAGTTCGCGTATGTCATCGACGGAGTTGTTCGATGCCGCATCCATTTCGAAGATATTTAGCGAGCGTTGTTCGTTGAAACTGACGCAACTTTCGCACTCATTGCAGGCTTCGCCCGATTCCGACAGGTTTGAGCAGTTGATAGTCTTGGCAAAGATACGGGCACAGGTAGTTTTGCCCACACCTCTGGGACCACAAAAGAGATAAGCGTGTGCCAAATGTTGTGTGGCAATGGCGTTTTTGAGCGTGGTTATGAGCGAATCCTGCCCTATTACCGAACGAAATGTTGCCGGACGATATTTTCTTGCCGATACTATATATTGCTCCATAAGACTGATATTAAAAACGTTTAACTCTCTATTTTATAACTCCTTATTATTGTCTTTGGAAGAGTACCCACGATGCCCTGTTTGCCTCTGTTTTGTTTGCATTAGCCTCGTTTTCGGTGGAGTACGAGCCTGTTATACAGCGATATTTGGCAGGTGTTTCGTTCGACTTTAATATGCTGATATTTTCAAATTTATCTCGGTTTTCATCACAAAACTCTTCGGCTTGGTACATGCGGTTGAAACTTGCAACTACCACGTGATAGTTGTTTGACTTCTCTGTATTTGGCTCTGTATCGGCTATCGGTTCGTCAATCGATGTCGATTTTTTGTCAATAGTGTTGGCAAAGTCGGCTAATGCTTTGTCGCTTGCCAAACACTTTTCTTCGACCGATACTTCGTTTTTTACAGTCATAAAACCTGCGTACTGGGTTGTATTAGAGGCTTTTGGTACAAACAGAGCCACAAGTGCTATAACAGCCACTATTGCGGCATATCGTACTACCTTTTGCCTTATTTCGGCAATGTTTATGGTAAGTGTATCGTTGTCAAGTTCAATGGTTTCGCCTATCTTGTGTACTTGGCGACGTTCTTGGGGTTCTATTGGTGCAAGTCCGAAATTTTCGGGCAAATAGTTTGCTTCGTAAGGGCTGAATATAATGTTGTCGTCTATATAAGAGAATTGTCCTATGTTGCCAAACACTATGTGTTTTTCGTTTATCAGACTTTGGCGAAATGTTGCGATATGTCTGTTTATCAGTGTCAATGCCGATTTGTACGATATATCACTCTCTTCGGCTATGAGGGAGCATAGCAGACCGTCGTCGTGCCGGAGCATTGAGTTGAACGATATTTCGACCATTGGCGGTACTATCCGACCGTCCACAATGGCAGCGGTTTTTCTGTTTTTGATAAAACCGCCAAGCGAGCTAACCACAACGCAATCGTTGTTAATCAGTAGTTTCTCAATATGTTCTGCAAGAAAATTCATAAATTTATTTGCCTCTCATTTTATTGAGCAAAGGTAACAAAAAAAATTGAGTTGTGAGCCAACCCAATTTTATTTATTGCTAACCATTTGATTTTAGGCTATATGTGTGAAAATAATTAAATTAAAACTGATAGCCAAGTTTTATGTAAAGTTGATTGCGATATATGTCTTTTTGTATGGTATTTGTTTTAACTATGTTAAGTACTCCCCAATCATAGCCTCCATTTATAAATTTTGGTTCAAGATAAACTTTACTTAACTAATCTTGAACCTTAAAAAATTACACAAATAAAAAATCCCCACAATCGTAGGGATTTAATTTGTATGATTAATTTGCTTTTAAATCAATGCCAAAGCTACCTCCATCATATTTGTAAAGGCTGTTTGACGCTCTTGCGAAGTTGTGGCAACGTTTTTGAAAGGGCAGTCGGATATAGTACATATACACAATGCCTTTTTGCCTGCTCTGGCAGCGTTCATATATAGAGCCGGCGCCTCCATCTCTACTGCCAAAACACCCATTTTTTGCCACTGTTTTAGAGCGGTCGGGTCGTCGTCGTAGAATGTGTCTGACGAATAGAGGTTGCCCACTTTGTAGCGATAGCCGCGTTTTTGAGCTTCGTCAACGGCACGTCGCAAAAGCTCGAAATCCGCTATGGGGGCGTAAGTACCGCCAAGGTTGTACTGACCGGCGTAGTTTGAGTTGGTGCATGCACCCATACCCATTACTATATCGCCTATATTGAGGTCGTCGTCGATGGCTCCTGCCGAACCGACACGGATAATAGTATCTACCTCGTAGAAGTTAAATAGCTCGTAGGTATAAATCCCAATAGAGGGGATACCCATACCGTGTCCTTGAATAGAGACGCGTGTGCCTTTGTATGTGCCTGTATATCCGAGCATTCCTCGCACGTTGTTGTACTGTACGGGATTTTCGAGATATCTCTCTGCCATAAATTTGGCTCTAAGCGGGTCGCCGGCCATTATAACGGTTTTGGCTATATCACCAAGTTTAGCTTCGATGTGTGGTGTTGGAATACGGTTCATAATTGGTTAATTTATTTTTTGATTAAATATTATGTGTTGATTATAAAAGGTTTTCGCCACTAACTTTTGGGTATAGTGGCGAAAACCAATATATTATGAGAATAATTATTTTTTATTTGTCTTGGGAGCAGCCGGTGTTCTCGGAGCATTTAGCTGTTGCAAAACATAAGCAGCTCTTTCGTTGTTTTCATCTACCAAAAGTATTTTTTGATTTATGTCAATAGTGTTTTTTACGTCACCATTGCTTATATAGTAAGCACTTAGATAGTTGTAGCCTTCTATTATATTGTTGTTGAGCTTTTTGTCTTGGTTTTGTTCCAACATTTTGGCTATTGCTTCTTCAAAAGATGCTTTTGCTATACCCGGCACCTTGCCGTTACCTATTCTTTCGTAGTCATCTACCAATGCATTGATACGTGCTTTGCCGTAATATCCGAGGTACAATTCGGGTGCTCTTTCGATTATCTTATTGTTTGCCTCTATACCTTTATTGATATAAGTCATAAAAGTAGCTTTATTATCAGCCAATTGCTGCGGAGAGAATTTGTCTTTGTTACGAGAGTATTCTGCCAAATGTATTTTTGCCGTATTTAGACACGCATCTGAATATGTAAACATATCCATAGTCAAATAGTTTGGGTTGAGCTCAAAATATTTTTCGTACAAAGGAATAGCTTTAGCGTATTCGAAAAACGAATAATAAGATGAGGCAAACTGTTTGTAAGTGTCTGCTATTTCGGGTCTTAACTCGATAGCTTTTTCGTATGATTCTGCTATTTTGCGTCTTGCAACAACATAATCGAGAGTATCCTGACTATTTGTACCTGTTACCGTTTTAGGGGTAACTCTGGTTAATACGTCGCCGTATGTCATATAGTCGAGATATATTATGTTTTTGGGATTTGCTATAGACATAAGGTTATCCAATCTGGCGAGAGTCTCTTGATAATTACCCAATTCGTAGTTATTATAAGCATTGATACGAATAGTGGTCAAATTACCTGGGTTGTGTTTTAAGCAATATTCGGTCTGTTCCAATGATTTAGCATATTGTTTGTCGAAGTATAAAGCTTGTGCATAACGTTCGTAAATATTGATTGGAGCATTGCCTGCTGCAATAACCTTTTCGAAAGCTGCGATAGCCTCTTTGAATTTGCCTTCGGCGTTTTTAATTTCGCCGAAAACTATGGTGGCAGGTATGTTGTTTGCATCGGTGGCAAAAATCGAGTTGAGTTGGTCTAATGCCAAATCGTTACGATTCATTTTTACATACATACGAGCAAGTTTTAAGGTCGATAGTTTGTCGGTTGTATTGAAATATTGAGCCTGTTCGTATTTGCCCATTGCATCGCCCACGAGGTTTTCTTCCATAAGGAAATCGCCTTCGGTAAGATATATACCTGAATAATTCGGATTTATCTTCTTTGCCTTAGCTATATATTCGTCGGTTTTGGCTTTATTTTTTTGCGAAAAATAGGCTTTGGCGATATTTACCGGCACAGCGGCATTTTTTTTGCCCAGCGACTCTGCTTTTTTGAAAGCAATGGTAGCCTCTTTTTCATTAGATTCGGTTAAATAAATAAGTCCTTTGCCAATATATCCCCAAGGAGATTTGAGGTTCGCCAAAACGGATTTTTCAAAAAAATAACTTGCCGAGTCGGTATTTTCTGCAATAGATATGAGACCTAAATAATAATATTTTTCCGACTGAATATCGGCATTTGTGTTTTTTTGCTGTTCGAAATAAGTTTTTGCAAAGTCGAATAGACCGGCTTCATAATACTCTATTCCTTTAGAATTATCTTGTGCAAAAACCGCATAAGAGAGGGTTATAAGACCTAAAATTAAAAAGATTTTCTTCATTGTTTAAATTATTTTTTATTAATTCAGTTTTTTGGTTTTAACTATATTGTTTTAGATTGTTTGAGATAAATGCAAACATAAAGTTTAATCCACAAAAAGATTGCAAATTTACAATTTTTTTTGTTTTTACCATTTTTTTCTGCAATTTTTATTTGGGGCTATATGCCTCAATGAAATACTGCCCACTGACTATCTACCACTAATAACAGTTCAACGCTTCAATAGTTGAACAATAAAAAAAGAGCTATCCTTCGATAATAAGGGTAGCTCTTTTTGAATACTTTTTTTAAATCGGATAATTTATGAGGAATTATCTAATCACTATCTTGTGTGTCTGTTCGCCGACTTTGAGTATATATATGCCCGAATCCGAAAAAGTGTAGGACATATATCGTTCTCTCTTACTTAAAATGTATCTGCCATCTATCGTATATAGCGACAAATCGCGTACAAAATCGGATTCGACGATGAGATTTTTGCCGTCTGTTTTTATCGAAATCCCGCTATCTTCGGGCTGATTCAAATCGGAGGTGTTTTGTACCAAAGCATACATTTTTACGTATTTATCGGCAGCTCCACGAGACGATATTTTCAGAGTGGCTTCGTGTAGCCCTATGTTGTCCGATTTGAAGATAACTTGCAGATTGCCTCCCTGTAAGGGTAATTCGGCTACCGATGTGTTGAACTTACTTTTGTTCGGTCCCATTACGGTAAATTTGACGGGCGACGTAAGGTTGGCTGCACCTACATTAATCAGCCCCGAACGCACTTCTTGCCCGGGAGCGGCTACCAATCGTATCTCGGAGGCATCGGGTGTTAGAGTAGGCAGGTCGGTTCGTCCCCACGATACGTCGTCTATGTAATAGGTTACGGGATTTTCACTTCCGCTATTACCTTTGAAACAAAATCCCATAAAAAACACGTCTGCTATATTTTGTTGTGACAAATCAATGTGGATTTCGCTCCATTGACCGTTTAAATCGGACGAAGAAGGTATGTCTATCTCCAATTTTTGTTTAAACAATCCCTTCCCTGCAATGGTATCTATGTAATAGACTTCCAACTTGGTATTATGTGTTTCGGGCATTGCATATCCCATAACACGCAGAGTAAATATCTTCGATTGGGCGTTTCGGTAATCCAAAGCCGGTGTAACGAGCCACATCTCATAGGGTTCGGAGGCGGTGCTTTGATAGATATACGCCGTAGCTTTTGCATATCTGTCGATGGTATCGTTCGTTTGAGGGTCTCTCTCTCCGAAACCCCACCAAGGACGACTACCCGAGAGAACCACATTTTGCCAGCGTGATACATTAAGCTGTTTGTTATGGCGGGCGTTATCGAATTTTTCGTACATAAGGGG
>JBGXXV010000067.1:0-17098 GCA_041814825.1 Bacteroidota bacterium
AACAATGCAGGCGAATGAATATATATCGTTTAGCTCACAAGTCCGATGTGGGTCGAGCCGAAAGCGTGCCGCAATTCTTTTTTTGCTAACTTTTTATTCTTTACAAGAAAAAAAGTTAGTCGGGGGTTGGGGCGGATAGCCCCAACCTAAGAGAAAAGAAAACGAGATTGGAGATTTGGTATGATTGATAATATATTGGACAGTAATATAATTTTATTGAGACAGAAAGCGTTTTTATGCTTTGTCTTTTGGGTTGTATGGTTAGCGGCAATACCCGATGCTAACAGCTAATAAACGAATCAAAACTATCGAGTTTTTTTTCGTCGCTCCCAACGCCACAATATAAACACCGCAAGTACAGCTACTACTATCACGCTCGGCTCGGACATTCGCTCCTCCTCTTCGCCGAGGTCTAACGACTTATTGCCGGATAACGCCTGACGCTGTTTTTTTGCCAACATGGCTTTTTGTGCTTCATTTTCAACGACTAAGTACGATGTCGTCGGCATCATTATTTTGGACGTAAAACTATTTTTTACCAAATTGACCCAACCTTTTTCCGATGTTTCGGGAGCAACAATATGTGTCTGCCATTGTGCCTGCATCATAAGAGCCGACAACCACGATTTTTCTTCTACTTTGCCGATATTCAAAACCTTGTTTTTAAGCACTATACTCGGTTGATTGTTATCGGGCAGATAGATGTTGTTGCCCTCCTTTGTTCGATAAACCAAAACCTTGTCTCTAAAAGTGTTTCCGATAGTGTCGGATACTCTCATCAAAGGTTCGGATAGCAGCGAATGCGGTTCGAGAAGAGCCGACTCGGTAAGTAGGTAGAATAGCGACGACTCGGGGAAGGTAAACTTCAAATCGGCAAAGTCGTTGTATATTACGGCTTTGTCGAGACTGTCGCTAACTACTACAAGCACAGGATAGCTATCCTTGCCATACGACTGTAATAACGTTTTGCGAACGGCTCTGTCGAGAAAAAATCCGCCTGCAAACCTTTGCGAACGATAACTCTGTTCCCAACCTTTATTCATAGGTATGGTATATACATAAGGACCGACAAAGCTGATCATTGCACTATTGGCAAACTCTTTATTGTTGGCAATAAAACTGTTTATTCGCTCTATTGAGCCCTCGATATTGCTTTTGGCACGGCTCGATGCATCGACCAAAAAGTGGAAATAATGCTTGCGGTTCATACTGTCAAGCTGTGCTTTTTGGTGTGATGAGATATAAACTACATCGTCGGTTTCGATAGTTTCGGAGTTGGTATGTCGCGAATCGCCGAGTACGACAGTATATCCGTCTAACGATATTTGTATAGACTCTCGGTGTATCAGCTCTATCCCTGTTTTTCGTATCTCTCCCGAGCTAAAAGGGAAAACCCTAAACATAATCTTATTGCCTGTCAGATAGTGTAATATGCCCGGGTCGCGACGCTCGTTGCGTATCTGTGAATAAATCCACATTGCCGCTTTTTTTTCGGACAAAAGACCAAACTCTTTCTTATCGCCCACATAGAGGTAATAGTCGCTTATCCAACACCCTTCGGGTAGCTCAAAAGAAGTGGCGTATTCGGTCAGACCCAATGCCGATTTGTTGGTAAGTTCCAAATTTATCAGGCTTTGCCATACGTGTTGGTTTTCATCATATTTACTTTCGATGTTGATATCGGTTATTTGGATTTTATTCTCACTGTCGTTATTGGAGAATCTATCTTGGACAGTATCATTTTTGCCGAAAAATATGTTTTCGATATCTGCTATCTTCTTATCCGACAATGTCATATTATTCATTACCAGCCGGTTGAAGTAGGGCGACAAAAAGGGTGTTCCTTGGCTAAACAGACTTTGCCCGCTTGCATTTTTATGGCTACGGATAGTATTTAATGTGTGTTCCAAAGAGCTAAGGTTGAGCCTATAATCTTTGTTGTAGTCGGGTGTATAGAGATATTGGAGAGTCTGATTTAGAACTCGCTTGTCGTTGAGATAAACTCCTGTAATGCAGGCAGGTATTACAAGTAAAGCTATCAGAGCCGATACAAAGAGCTTTCGAGGTGAGTACCAATGTTTGAGATATATAAAATCTTTCGACAACTCGGAGACGTGTATTACAAGTAACAACAATGGCGTAAGCATCAAAAAGCCTGTGCCAAAGACCACTATGGCTATTATTGATAATGGCAAAAACGGTAAAAAAACAAAAAAGAAGTAAAGTGTATAGACAAAGGTAATACTTCGCCCGATGAATAGGAGAGTACGATAGGTTTTATCATCTTTGTCGGGGATTATCATCAAAATACCGTTTAGTAGTGCAAGAATATAGAACCACACATTTGTAAAATTACCAAAGATATTAATGCCAAAATTGTTGTCCAATATTCCGTTATTCAACAATAATCCTAAGATTGGAAATATCAGAGTCACAATTACTTTTATGATAACTTGATATTTACGGAAAAAATCCTCTTTGTTTGATACCACAATGTATATGCCTCTTGCAAGGAAGAAGAAAAATATAACGGTAATTGATATAAATAGCACTATAAGAGTGTGTTGAGCGAATTTGCTTTGCGTAATTTCAGAATTATTCCAAGAAAAAAGAGGTACTATGATATTAATAAACAGGTATATAACAAAAGGTATCGACAAAGCTATCATAAAGCTAATCAAAGGGTGGCTCTCTTTTTCGTTTGGTGTTAGAGATATGACGGTCAGTGCCATATAGTGTGCGATTGAGGGCATCAAAAATGCGAGTACATATAGAGTCATATTGTCGCTCATCATCCATTGCGGTATTTTATCGAATGGGATAATATTGTCGATATTGTAAAAATAGAGATATAACAGAGCAATAGTGGCTACAATGTTGACAATACTAAAATACAGCGAGATATTGTGTTTTTTTGATATTACATAAAGAGAGTAAACTATATTGATAGCCCCCAGACTTAGGAGGGCAATAGCCATATATTGCCACATAATTATGTTTTCGGGCATAAGCAACGATTTTATAATATTGTATTGCCCTAATCCTAAAAGCAATAATATGCCGATAGGCAGGGTGTTTAGTATGAAAATCCAAATGGGATTGTGAAGATTTTTCATAACGATTTAACTTTATTTGTTAATAGTTTATCTACAATTATATAAGCCAATATCAAAAACGAAAGATTTACCGTTACGCCAATAGCCTCGTGTATTATATCTTTGGATAAAGGCAAAATCCTTGCCGCAATCGGCTGAAATGTAATGGAGGCAAATATGCGTGAAGTGTTGGTAAAGATAGTCAAAAAAAATGCTGCCACAAGCGATAATGCTATGCTGAAAATTCGGTGAGTGATGCCAACAAAGTGTTTGACGGCAAGATATGCAAACATTATAAAAGCTATTATCCACAAGTTGAAGCCCACACACGAACGGTCGATAACTACATTCAGCCCCTCGTGTCGGTAACCTACTCCCTTGATATATACGGACTGAGAAGTGGTAAGCAACCCTACTAAAATATCGGTAGGTTTAAGCAGAAATCGGAGAAGACCGATATCGGCAAACCGCACCAGGTATTTCATCGTTGCGGACACAAAGCCTATCGCGATGTAATATGGTAGAGTGTTGTAACTGTGCGATTTGTTGTTCATCAACTGTTTGGGATTAATATAAGCAAAGGTATATTTTTTTTGGGTAAAAATAACTGAAAACATCTATTAATGGAATAGGCGATAAAAAGTATCTTTCACTATTTCATCTATACAATCTGTAAATTGTAGGATAAAAAAAAGGTATTCATTTTTAGAACGTCCTTTGGCGAAATACTAATACTCTGTATATCTCATCACTGCCTGCCTATCTCTACTACGATTTGAATGGAAATAAAACGGCTTCATTACCGAAAAAAAATCTTTGTTTGTAAATTAATAATTTAGTATGTAAAGGTAGTAAAATTTCAATTTCTACATTTCAAAACTATTTATTACCTTTGTGGTTTAGTTTTAGTGCCATAATATGAGGGCGGATTTAATTTTTTATCAGAGAGATAATTATAATTTATAAAATCATATAAAATATGAAAAGAGACACAAGAATTTTTGAGCTTATCGAAATGGAGCGTAACCGTCAGTTGCACGGGATAGAACTCATTGCTTCCGAAAACTTTGTAAGTGAGCAGGTAATGGAGGCTATGGGTAGCGTTATGACAAACAAGTATGCCGAAGGTTATCCCGGCAAACGCTATTATGGTGGTTGTGAGGTTGTTGACCTCAGCGAACAGCTTGCCATAGACCGTATAAAAGAGTTGTTTGGTGCCGAATGGGCAAATGTACAGCCACACTCGGGAGCACAGGCTAATATGTCCGTGTTTATGTCGTGTATGGAAGCCGGCGACAAATTTTTGGGGCTCAACTTGGCACATGGCGGACACCTTTCGCACGGGTCGCCTGTAAATTTTTCGGGACTTAATTACAAAGCTCTGGAATATAACGTAAAAGAAGAAGACGGACGTGTCGATTACGACCAATTGGAACAAGTTGCCAAATCCGAAAGACCCAAACTGATTGTTGCCGGAGCATCGGCTTACTCTCGCGAATGGGATTATGCACGTATCCGTAAGGTAGCCGATGAAATAGGTGCTATCTTTATGGTCGATATGGCTCACCCGGCAGGACTTATTGCAGCAAAATTGCTCGAAAATCCTTTGAAACACGCACATGTGGTAACTTCTACCACACACAAGACTCTTAGAGGACCTCGTGGCGGTATTATCCTTATGGGCAAAGACTTCCCGAATCCTTGGGGCAAAACCACTCCAAAAGGCGAAGTGAAAATGATGTCTGCCATACTTGACAGTGCCGTATTCCCCGGAGTACAAGGCGGTCCGCTCGAACACGTAATTGCGGCAAAAGCTGTTTCGTTCTATGAAGCTCTACAACCCGAATACATTACCTATCAAACACAAGTCAAAAAGAATGCTGCTGTAATGGCACAGGCGTTTGTGGATAAAGGATATAAGATTATTTCGGGAGGTACGGACAATCACTGTATGTTGCTCGATTTGCGTTCCAAATTCCCCGAACTTACAGGTAAGATAGCCGAGAAAGCCTTGGTTGCCGCCGATATTACCACAAACAAAAATATGGTGCCATTCGACAGTCGCAGTCCGTTCCAAACCTCCGGTTTGCGTTTCGGGACTCCTGCCATCACCACACGCGGAGCCAAAGAGGATTTTATGCCACAAATAGTAGAACTTATCGACACGGTACTTTCGGCTCACGACAACGATGCCACCATATCTGCCGTAAAAGCAAAGGTAAACTCTTTGATGAAAGATATGCCTTTGTTCGCTTGGTGAAAATTTTTAACATTATCTATATAAATAATAAATGGCAGTTGTTTTCTAAAAAAATACCTGCCGTTTATTTGTTTTTATTATAAAATAAATTTATCCGAATATAGTTCTTTTCAAAATTTTATATTAATTTTACATTTCAAAGAAATAATTGCATCTTTTTTACTAAAAAAATCTATTGTTATGAAAAATTTTACTATTATGGGTGTTTTTGTCTTGTTTGCCCAAATGATGTTTTCTCCTATTATTGCTGCTCAAGAAATACAAGGAAACAGACTTATTTCTTGGTCTTCTGCAAAGGGCGATATCATTATCCCCGATGAAGTAACCGAAATAGCCGAAAATTGCTTTTATACTCCACCGGAAGATGTCGATAATGATTGGGGAGGCGGAGACGCCGAGAGTAATTTGAATATTACATCGGTTGATTTTAACAATGTAATCATTATTGGTAAAAATGCTTTTAGGGGATGTACGGGTATTACTTCAATCAAGGCTGGTAAAGTTGCTACTATTGGAGACGATGCTTTTAAAGAATGTAATGCTCTGAAAAAAGTAGAATTGTATTCTATTACCAATCTGGGCAAACATTCTTTTGCCTATTGCAACGCTTTGGAAGAGGTAATACTTGGCAAATCTCTCACTACGGTAGGAGAAAATCCGTTTACAAATTGCTTGAATTTATCAAGCCTCTCTATTGAGAGCAATGCTCCCGATTTTCGTACGGAAAATAATGCTTTGATACGCATTGCTGATGGTGTACTTATATCGGTAGCAGGAGCTACAAAAGAACTTATAATAGGCGGAATATGTAAAGAAGTTGGAAGTTCTGCCCTGTTTGGTTGCAGTCAGTTAATAAAATTAGAATTACCGGAAGTTATGAAACTGGGCGACAAATCACTTGTAAATTGCAGCTCTCTTGCCGAACTACTTGTCCCAAAACTCGAAATAGTCGATAATAGCAGCTTTATTACAATGCAAGGAGTAGGTAATCTAAAAGTAGTAGATATACATCTTAGTCCGGATTTCAAGGGATTTAATGATGCTCTCGCCGATAATGTCTCTACCACAATTTATGTAGCCAACGAAATTGTCAAATCCGCTTTGGAAACGAAGTTTAATAAAACAAAAATCATTGTAGGAGCTCCAACTGCCGTACAACCTGTTACAATATCATATTCATGTAATTCTAATGGTTCGCTTGAAGTATGGACAACCGGAGCGGTAGATGTTGTTTCGGGACAAACCCTTTCGTACGGTTCAAAAGTAACCTTTAAGGCAATCCCTCATTTTGATTATGAGGTGGAAAGCTGGACTCTTAACGGAAACGACATCACAAACTCCGTTAAAAATAATACCTATGTGATAGAATCCGTACAAGACAATATCAATATTATTGTTAAATTTCGTAAACGTTCCGATGGTTATTATGTGTTTTTCAGAAGTTTATCTCCAAGTTTTGGCTCTATTAGTTGTAGTACATCAGATGGAACAGAGGTAAAATATGGTGACAAAATACCCACATCATCAATACTTACTTTTACGGCAAAACCCACAAAAGGTTTTCGTATAACCGAATGGTCGCAAGACAAAGGAACGGGAAACAAGACAGAATTCGTAGTAATACCCGGACAAACAGGCAAAAATACCTATACTTGTCAGGCAGAAGATGGTCTGGACATAGCAGTGGATTTTGACAGAATTCAGGATTATTTTATTGTAAAATTCCGTTCATACAATACAAATACCGGTATCCTTACAGCCACACTTGAAGACGGTACGGAGATTACGTCAGGAGAAGCATTCCCGAAAGGGAGCAAAATAATTTTTACCGTACAACCTATCGGAACAAATACAGTAGACGAATGGCATTATAACGGAGAGACTATAATCGGTTATAAAGAGCGAATTTATACAATAGAAAATCTTTCTTCTGATATTGAAATAGGAGTTGTTTGCAGTATCCCAGTAGGAAGCGATATAAATCCCGTTATTAAAGACGGTCATCTCATATCGTGGAAACCAATAGGAGCTGCTGTTTTACCGACAGAAGTAACACATATTGATACAGAAGCTTTCAAAGGAGCCAATGAAATGACTTCTCTTACTTTGAATGAAAATCTTAAATATATTTCGGAAAGAGCATTTTTATATGCATCAGAAATAACACATTTTGAAGTTCCTACGGGAAATCAAAATTTTGTTGCAATAGACGGAGTATTATATAACAAAGAAAAAACTCTTCTTGTTGCTTATCCGGCAGGTCGTACGAGTTCGACTTACGAAATTATCGCAAGTGCCCAAGGAATAGTGCCGGGTTGTTTCATCACTTGTCCCCGACTATCAGGCGTAACTGTCGCGAATACCAATACTTACCTAAAAGCTGTTGATGGGGCTCTATATACTTCCGACAACAAGATATTGCTTTATTACCCTACAAGTATGCAAACAGGCATTTCATCTGAAATAACATTACCTGAAGGCATAAAAACCGTTGGAAGATTAGCTTTGGCATATTACCCTGTGGTAAAAAAAATAATTTTGCCGGGAACACTTACAAATATTGAAGCAAGAGCTTTTTCTTACAATTTTTCTCTATCCTCAATTGAATTTGCAGAGGGGGTAACACCACAAGTCGAAATAATAGGAGACTCCGCTTTATACTACAATCGTTCTCTTATTACATTGCCTTATATGCCTAATTTGAAAAATATAGGGGTAGGTGCCTTAGGTATAAATTCGGTTGTCGAAGAGATTCATATCGCTTCGGGATGCGCCATCGGCAAAAAAGCATTTGAAGGTTGTCAAAACATCAAACGCATATATGCCTATGACAAAACACCTACAATAATTGAAGCAGATGCTTTTTCTTCAATAGTATATATAAACGAAGCTAAATTATATGTTCCTTTGGGAGCAAAACAGGCTTATGCTACCGCAACAGGATGGGAAATTTTTGGTAACAATATCATAGAAGATATTGCTTTATCCACGACACAAACACTCGTCGAACAACTTATAATTCGTTGTTCGGCAGAAGGGTTTATTATCGAAGGGTTAAAACAGGGGCTTCGTTACTCATTATATTCCATAGACGGAAAATCTATTAAACAAGGGACAACCAAAGGCAATACTCTATTTATACAAAAGTCGATACATGATAGAATTGTAATTTTAAAGATAGAAGGTATGTCTGTTGTAAAACTAGTATATTAGTGAAATTTTATAACATATTAATTAAAATTTTAATTTTATGAAAAAAAAGAGTATTTTTTTAGTGTTTTTGATATTGGTAACGATTGCTATGGTTCCTGTCGGGTGCGAAAGAGAACCAAATACTACAACAGATACTATTGTTACACAGGCTAAAATCGAAGGGCAATGGCTATATGTGGCACAGGATACCATCAAGGTTCTGTATGATATTTCTTATGAAAAAGAGGGTTATGTTATTGTTGCCATGCAAAACAAGGGGGTTGCAAATATGTTCAATTTGCCTGAGGATACCTATCTATATCACTCCAACTCATTGATGTATAGAATAAAGATTATCAAAAAAGATGAGACCTCCGGCACGATAGTACAGCCCGACTACGGTGATGCACTATTTGTCCATTATAGCGAACTTACCCCCTCATCGGTAGTGCTACAAAACGAAAGAGAAACCATGAGGTGTAAAGCCGCTCCGGAAAGAATAAAGATAGTAGATGTAGCTACATTGCAGAATTAAATCAAACACATCAAGAAGGGGCTACGAGGGAATAAATCTTTTTTAGCCTCTTTTTTTATTAATTATAAAACAAACGGTTATGATAGAGATAGAGAGAAAATATTTGGTCAAGAACCTCGATTTTGTAAAATATGGCGTGCCACATCGTATCAAGCAGGGCTATATTAGTACCGAAGAGGGACGCGTGGTGCGTATCCGCATCAAAGACCAAAAGGGGTATTTGACCCTCAAGAGTGCCTCACAGGGCTTTGCCCATCACGAGTTTGAGTACGAAATACCTGTCGCAGATGCCGAGCAGATGCTCGATGCAATGTGCCATAAGCCGATAATAGACAAAACACGATTCGACCTTTTGCACAAGGGTAAAAAATGGGAAATCGATGTATTCAACGGCGAAAACGAAGGACTGATAATAGCCGAGATAGAGCTGCAAAGCAAGGACGAAGAGTTCAAAATACCGCCGTTTATCGACCGCGAAGTAACCGACGACCCCCGATATTACAACGCTTATATAGCCCAACACCCGTTTTGTACGTGGTAGTAGGTTAAACTGTTGAATACATTGAGGTTGTGAGATATTTTTTTTGTGTTGATGGAATAATGTGTTGTTAGTCAGATAATTGTTTGTGCGGATAATTGTTTGACTAAGGATGCATAAGATTTTTTGATAAAAAGACGATAAGTTTTATTAACTTTGTGTGATTATTAAATTATTATTAAAAAACAAATATACAGTTGTAAATGAGTAGGTTGACAATAGTTGGAGCACAATGGGGTGATGAGGGTAAAGGCAAAATGACCGATTATCTTGCCCAAAATTCAGACGTGGTGGTTCGTTACCAAGGTGGTAACAACGCAGGACACACCATAACTTTCAACGGACAGAGATATGCTTTGCAGAGTATTCCGTCGGGGATATTTAGCCCAAAGATAAAAAATGTTATGGCGAACGGTATGGTTATCAACCCGAAAGCAGCCTTGGGCGAACTCGAAAAGCTGCACTCTATGGGTATTACCGATTATCAACTCTTTATCTCCGACCGTGCAAGTGTGATTATGCCGTATCATATTGCCCTCGACGGAGCTTATGAGAGTCTAAAAGGTGGCAATATGATAGGGACAACCAAAAAGGGTATCGGTCCGGCTTATGCCGATAAGTACAACCGTATTGGCATTCGTATGGGAGACCTGCTAAACCTCGAATATTTTGCCGAACGTCTAAAAGATGCCTTAGCTATCAAAAATATGGAGTTGAAGATGCTCGGACTCGATACGTTCGACTTTGAGCCTCTCTACGAGGAGTATCTCGGTTATGGCAAGGCACTCGGACACTACATCTGCGATACCGCTCTGATGCTCAATGAGGAGGTAAAAAAGGGTTCGAGGATACTATTCGAGGGAGCACAAGGCGTGATGCTATGTATCGAACACGGTACATATCCTTTCGTAACCTCGTCGTCGCCTGCTACTGTAAGTGTACCGCTCGGTACGGGCATTCCGCCCAAATATATCGACCGCTCGCTCGGTATCTGCAAGGCATACAATACGCGTGTGGGTGCAGGTGCTTTTCCTACGGAGTTAGATGGCGATTTAGCCCATTATATAAGAGAGAGAGGTAGAGAGTACGGCACTGTTACCGGGCGTCCGCGTCGTGTGGGCTACCTCGATACTGTCGCCCTTGCCTACGCCTGCCGTATATCGGGTATCGACTCGTTGGCTGTAATGCTTTTCGATGTGCTTTCGGGAATGAAAGAGTTGAAGATATGTACTCACTATATACTCGACGGCAAAAAAATCGACTACATACCATCGACCGTCAGCGACTATGAGCGTTGTGAACCTGTTTATATAGATATGCCCGTCTGGGAAGAGGATATAACCCTTTGCAAAAACTACGACGAACTGCCCGAAAATGCAAAAAAATACCTTAAAAAGATTGAAGAACTCACGGGTACGCCTATCGAGTACGTTTCGGTTGGTCCTGACCGCATACAGACTATTGAGATAAAAAAAATATAATGATTATATTAAAACAAAATATTTACCAATTGTTAATTTAAAATATAAAAATATGAAAGAAAAAAATAATTTATTAGTATTGGGAGCATTTGTAGCCTTGGGGCTTATAGTGCTGGGAATTTGTATTAATCGCGGACTGAAAAGTTTTTCCGACAAAGAGAGAATAGTAACCGTAAAGGGACTTGCCGAACAGAATATAAAGGCGACTTCGGCAAATATTAATATCACTGTCGCTTTTTCGGGCGATATGCCACAAGAGCTTATCGCTAATGTCGATAATCGTGTGGCTAAAATTTCGACTTATCTCAAAGAGAAAGGGTTTAAGGATTTTTCGGTATCGAATCTGAATATCAACGATTCGAAGACCTACTACACAGACGAATGGAATGGTAAAGATTATGTAAAGGTAAAGAAAGACCGATATTCGGCTTATAAGACTTTGTCTATCGAGACGGGTGATGTGGAAAAAGTTGAGGATATTACAAATAATATCAATATTGACCTCATCAACAAAAATTTGTCGAGCGATGTTACCTCGTCGTACGAATTCCCTGAGCTAAACTCTATCAAGCCTAAACTTATTGAGGAGAGCACACGGAATGCTCGTGTCGCAGGCGAACAGTTTGCCAAAGACTCCAAGTCGAAGTTGGGCAAAATCAAGACTGCTTCGCAAGGGCAGATTTCGATAGCAGGGCAGTATTATTACGAAGAAGATGATAGCTATGGAGTACCCGAAGAACCCTATTTGCAAAAGGTTCGCGTGGTATCGACCATTGTATTCTTCCTTGAAGACTAATATAGGTTGGCAGTTGGTCCGATTGAATTACAAAAAAAGCTATTGATTTGTATTTTCAATAGCTTTTTTATTTGTGTTCAGTCTTCTAAATAGCCGAATTTACCTTGGTTGTAATCGTTGTAGGCTTGTATTATCTCTTCACGAGTGTTCATAACGAACGGTCCGTGTGCAACAATCGGTTCTCTTAGCGGTTCGCCACTCATAATGAGCACTATCGAATTTTCCGATGCCTCTATCGTGAACTCTTCGCCTATATTCTCGAATAATGCGAGGTAGTCGGTAGGCACTTTTTCGCTGTCGTTTATGGTTATGCTGCCCTCTATTACAATCAGAGCAGTGTTGTAGTCGGCAGGGAAAGAGAATGTGGCATTGCCTCCCTTGTTTAGTTTGGCGTTTAGGAGATGAATAGGCGAAAATGTCGTTGCCGTACCTTTTATGCCGTTGTATTGTCCGGCTATAACTTCTACCAGACCTGCATTGTTGTCGAGTATAGCCTTGCCCATATCGGCATTTGTTATTGCCTGGTATTTCGGGTTGCTCATTTTATCTTTGGCAGGTAGGTTTACCCATAGCTGAACCATCTGAAACGGTCCACCTTGCTTACTCCATTCACTTTCGTGAAACTCCTTGTGCAGTATGCCTCTTGCCGCTGTCATCCATTGAACGTCTCCCTCACCGATAATACCGCCACCGCCTGTGCTGTCGTGATGCTCGACACGTCCTTTGTAGGCTATTGTTACGGTCTCAAACCCGCGGTGTGGATGTACGCCGACACCCAAAGGACTTTTGGCAGGCGGAAAATCAAATTTCGAGTTGTAGTCGAGCAGTATAAAAGGGTTCATTCGCTCCATTTCGAGATGATACCCCCTTGGGATAAAATTGTGTACTCTAAAACCATCGCCTACCCAGTGAGGTCTTGGAGGAGCAGCTATTAATTCTATATTACGTTTTGCCATATTTATTTTTCGGTTAAAATTTTTATTATATGACAAAGATACAATAAAGTTTCGTTTTGTGTGTTTGTTTGTGATAATTAGTCGATTGATTGGGTAAATGTGTGTGGTGTGTAGTCTTTTTTGTTGTGCTATTGTTTGTTGGTTAAAAACAAAAAAAAGAGTGCCGCATTGATAGGCACTCTCCCTGATAAATGATAAAGTATTTTTATTCTGAGATTATTCCTGTTCGTGAGAACTCTAATTTTTTTTGCAAAATTACATACTATCCGGTTATGGCACAACAGATATGTTTTATGTGGATATAGATAATTTCTATCGAATTATAAACATAAATTTTGTGTAATAAGATTTTTTTGTACCTTTGTCTTATAAAATTTTAATGTTTAACAAAAAATAACTTTTATGAGTGCAAAAACACAATCTATCATCAGCTATATAACCCTCATCGGTTGGTTGATAGCATATTTTGGAGGGAAAAACAATCGTACAGACCTTAGCCGTTATCATCTAAAACAGGGATTGGGACTTTTTGTTGCGTCTTTTATTTTGAACATCGTAGTATTTATACTCCTTTTGGTTTTGCCACAAACAGTAGGTCTCGTAATTAGTCGTGTAATATCTATATGTATTTTGGTAGTGTTAGTTATCGGGATAATAAATGCTTCCAAAGAGGAGAAAAAGCCGTTACCTATCATAGGCAAATATTTTGAAAATCAGTTTGCTTTTATAGATAAATAAACATGATAAAAAGCACTCGGTATTATACGGGTGCTTTTTTGTTTTTGTAACAGATTTAATATTGTCATTCGGATTGGCAATATTTTTTGTAGCAAAATGTGAGGTTGTTTTATTAAAAGTTTTTACCTTTGCCAATCTTGATGTTTTTGTATAATTAAATACTTGTAAATAGTTATGAGATACCCGATTATAACGATAGGTAGAGAGGCAGGTAGCGGAGGAGGTATCATAGGCAGAATGCTGGCTGAAAGTATTGATATTCCTTTGTACGACAAAGAGCTTCTGGTAGCGGCTGCCAAAGAGAGTGGCTTGTCGCCCGATATATTCGAGAGGATAGACGAAAAAGAGAGTTATGGTTTTTTGCAGAAGGCATTCAGTTCGGTGTTTGTCGATAACGACAGTTATATATGCAACGACAATCTGTTTAAGATACAGAGTCAGACTATAAATAATATAGCCTCCAAACAGAGTTGTATATTTATAGGTAGGTGTGCCGACTATGTATTGCGACAATATCCGAAGCTACTGAGAGTGTTTTTGTGTGCTCCTATCGACCAACGCCAGAAGACTATTGCCCAAAACCTTAATCTGTCGGACGAAGATGCGTTGAGGTTCATTGAGCGTACCGACAAAAAACGTGCAGGTTACTACAACTTTTTTACCGGTAAGACTTGGGGTAAGGCATCGTCGTACGACCTATGTATCAATACATCGCTTGTCGGTATCGAAAATTCGGCAGATATGGTGTTAAAAATCTTTAAAGATTTGTTTTATCCTTAATTTTATTATATCTTTGTAAGCAAATAAACCATTAAAATCTATTATATTATGAATAAGAACGTATTATTGGCATTTTTAGGCGGAGTGGTGGCAGGTGGTTTTGCCGCATTGTTGCTCGCTCCCAGAAGTGGAGAAGAGACTCGCGAATATCTTTCGGATAAAATCAAAGGCGGTATAAAGTCGAGTTTGGGCGAAGAGCAATATAACGAATTGTGCAACAAGATTCAAGACCTCAAAACAAGCGTTACAAACAAAATCAATCCAAAAGAAGCATAATTGAGACTAATTCGGCAAACTGTTACATCAATAGAGTAGCAGTTTGCTTATTAAAAATATAAGCAGTTATGAGCGACAATAAAGCAACTCTATTTCAAGACCTCAAAGAGTATTTGAAGACAGAGCTTGAAATATTCAAACTGAATCTGTTGGAAAAGATGGCAAGGATTCTTACCCTTATCGTGGTGATAATTATAGCCTCGGTACTCTCTCTAATCGCCATAGCCTATTTTTCGGTTATGCTGTTCGATTTGTTTAGCCAATTGACCGGTTCAAATTTTTGGGCAACCATAATAATGATTGTACTATTTTTGATTTTGTCGGGTCTTATTATAGTTTTCAGCGAAAAGTTATTCCTTAATTTCTTTGTCAAAAAGATATACCGTGTGTTGTTTCAGTCGTCCGATACGGTAAAAGAGCAACCACAAAACACCGAAAGCATAACACAGATATGAAAGACACTATTGAATCCATACACGACCTACAACTCAAAAGAGATGAGCTTACAGCTATGCGGGACAACAAAAAAAAGGTTGTTGCCGATAGGGTGGCGGATTTTTCGCGTCCACTGAACATAATCTCAATGGTTGCCAAACCTATATATCAATCCATCTCTTGGATGCCGGTAGCAATATCGGTGGGCAAGACGATTTTTTCGTTACTTAGAAATAAAAAGAGATAACTATAACAATACCACATAAAAATAATAATGCAAGGTTCATTTTTAAAACGTATTGATAAGCCTTTGATTATCTTATATGTGGTGTTTCTGATTTTGGGTTGGGTATGTATTTACGAGGCAAGTTATGTAAAGACACAGACTTCGATATTCGATATCAACTATCGTTCGGGAATGCAGTTGATATGGATTGGAGTAAGCGTAGCCACAGCCATAGTAATACTTAATATAAAACCGCTTTTTTTCTACTCTTGGTCGTATATAATATATGTCGGAGTCGTACTGTTATTGATACTTACTCTCTTTGTCGCTCCCAATATTAAGGGGTCGCACTCTTGGATTGTAATAGGGCGATTTTCGTTACAACCGGCCGAGTTTGCCAAATTTGCCACTGCCTTGGTAATAGCTTATTTTTATAGCTTACAGAGTTTTTCGGCAATATCAAGTACACGCAAGACATTTATTACCATTTTTATTATTGCATTGCCGATGAGCATTATCTTGTTGCAGAAAGAGACAGGTTCGGCTTTGGTATTTTTGTCATTTATGATAATGTTGTATCGCGAAGGTCTTTCGGCTTTTGTAATACTCATAACGGTGTTGGCAATTACCATTTTCATTCTTACCATACGTTTTTCAGGCAATGTAGAAATGTTTTACACCGAACATCTGGGAATATTCTTGTCTATAAGCATTGTGCTGATAATAGCAGTCCTTATTTACGACAGATACTGCAAAAATAACGTAAAGCTAAAAAGCCAGTATATATTGTTATCAATAGCGGGTTTATATGCGATTGCGATTTTGACAAACAGATTTGTCGTACATATAGACCTTATATATGTGGCACTATTGGCTACGGCATTGTTTGTGGGCTTTTTGGCATTTATGTATATAGACACTCTAAAAAGGTACTATATTATGATAATAATATTTATAGTCTCCTTTATAGCATATTCGTATTCAGCCGAATTTATTTTCGAAAAAGTACTCGAACCTCATCAAAAAACACGTATAGAGACTCTTTTGGGGCTAAGAGAAGACCCTCAGGGAGCCGAGTGGAACACTAATCAGTCGAAAATAGCCATATCGTCGGGAAGACTTTTTGGTAAAGGTTTTCTAAAAGGTACACAGACCAAACTTAAGTTTGTCCCCGAACAAGATACCGACTTCGTTTTTTGTACCATATCCGAAGAGTGGGGTTTTGTCGGAAGCGTATCGGTGGTAATTCTGTTTTTTGCTTTCATATATCGAATAGTATATCTCAGCGAACGGCAGACAAGCGTATTTGCTCGTGTATACGGCTATTGTGTAATGGGTATTTTCGGATTTCATTTTATAGTAAATATAGGAATGGTACTCGGAATAATGCCTGTAATAGGTATTCCTCTGCCGTTTTTCTCTTATGGGGGCTCTTCGCTTCTGGCTTTTACTATTTTGCTTTTTATATTTATAAGGCTCGATATGAATAGTAAAGTTAATATATAGCCGATAATTCGGCTTATATCTTTCGGTACGAAATAGTTTAACCGTAGTCTCTCTTCATATTGTTGATAACTTTTTTTTTATTAGTGTCCGATAAAAGTTTTTTAAAAAAATTTAGGGTGATAGCTTTTTGAATTTCAGTTTTTTGTTTATAAAATTTCATTACTGTACAATATATTATCAATCGTTCCAAAGCTCCAATCTCGTTTTTTCTGGTTTAGGTTGGGGCTATCCGCCCCAAACTCCGACTAACTTTTTTTCTTTATAAGAATAAAAAGTTAGCAAAA
>JBGXXV010000068.1:0-36330 GCA_041814825.1 Bacteroidota bacterium
AAAGATACAGTATTGTATCCGATTATATCGGTCGTCCCATACAGGCGTATGACGACAAAGGTAATTTGGTCTGGGAAACCGATTTCGATATTTACGGAAATCTCGAAAATCTGAAAGGAGACAGAAACTTCATCCCTTTCAGACAACTTGGGCAGTATGAGGATAGTGAAACAGGATTGTATTACAACCGGTTTAGGTATTACTCGCCTGAAACAGGTAGTTACATAAGCCAAGACCCGATAGGGTTGGCGGGGAACAATCCAACACTGTATGGTTATGTAAGTGATGCGAATAGTGAAGTAGATGTGTTTGGATTATTTTTTGGAAAAATCATTGGTTCAGCACAATCTACAGGAACATTGGGACACGCATTTGTTTCCAAGATGTATGCTCAAATTTACTCACTTAACCCTAATGTAGAGAGAGTAACGATGGATTTGGGATATAAGCGACTTTTAGGAGGGGGAAACTTTAAATATGGTCCAAGACCTGATGTTGGAATATTATATAAAAACGGTACGGTAAAGATAATTGAAGTAGCTTCTAAAACTGATATTATTAATAATTTAAAACTGAGAAATAGTGGTTTTATGGGGAGAAATGGAATAATTGGAGAAGTTAAAGTTAGCAGGTTGGCACAGATATTGCATAGTTTGAAAGACAAACTGAAAAATATTGCTAAAAAATTTAAACCTTGTCGATAATGTTTAGAAACAAAAAAAAAGAGATTATAGGGGATGTATTAAAGTTGTTTAAAATAGTTAGCCCCAAAGATTTGGATTTATATAATCCGAATACAATTAAGAATGTAATTAGCTTTTCTTTGAACTCATTTTTTTATGATGATATTTTCAATTATGTTGAATTAAATTATGGGAGTAAGAGATATAAAAGCCTCACAACTTTTTTAAATAAAATAGATGATTCTTCGGATAATTTTGAAATTGTTGATTTAATAATTTCCAATAGTGCAAACTCTAACACGATATTGTACTCCAATGAGCTATTAAATCAAACTCAGAAAGAAAATTTTGGTATTGTAGAGCTTAATATTTGTTCAGAATTTAACAATATAAATAAAAATTCAACTAACGCCTTTATTGAAAAGTTAATTGAAATATTTCCAATAGATTACGGATATGTGTTTCCTTTTGAAAAAGGCATGGATATTCATACTGAAAAAATAGTAAAAAAATCCATTTTTGGTTCATCTACATCTGTGACTAAAGAAGATATTTTAAGAAGGAATAGGTTATTAAATTTAAACAATGGCTTTTTCCCAAAATTATATCCAATAAATTTTTTGAATCAATCACAGTTTGATAGTTTAAAAAACAACAACACTTCCGTGAGAGAAGTTATTGACATGAAGAACAATTTGAAATTGGTAATTGTAGATAATGCTCTGGAACAAGAATTGTCGAAATAACTATCATATTATCAGAAGTAAATTTAAAGGCAAGGAAAATATCCTTGTCTTTATTTTTATTTCAAAAATAAAATGTAACTTTGCCGAGAGTTCTTTGAATTTGTGCTGTTCCGCTGTCAAGGTCAGTATGAAGACTGTGAAACAGGATTGTATTACAACCGGTTTAGATACTACTCGCCTGAAACAGGAACATATATATCCCAAGACCCGATACGTTTGCTTGGAGGCAACAATCTTTATGGTTATGTATCCGATACTAATTATTGGGTGGATACTTTTGGGCTGGATAAGATACCCAATAAGGTAAACGGTGATGCTCGCGAAGCTATTGCGCTGGAGCACTTAAAGAAACAGCATCCCAACGCAACTATACTGAAAGAAAGGTATATCCGTGATGCCTCAGGGAAAAGTGTCAGAGATGCTTTTGAGTCAAGACGGCGATTAGATTTTGTTGTAATTGAAGACGGCAAGGTAAAAGGTGTTTATGAAGTAACAAGTCCGACAGCAGATAAAACAACACAACTTGAAAAGGAAATGAATATTAGGAGAAAAGCAAAAGGAGGAGCACATGTTAAAGCACCGAGAAGAAAAGGAGCGTTGTATGATATATCTGATATTGAAACCCAAAGATTAGATGTTGATTTAAATACTAAAACAATAATGTGCCATTAAATAATATATAATTATGGATAAAAATGAAATAATATCAAAAGTTGCTTGGTTTACTCAATCTAAATTAGCTCCACAGCCCATAACGCAGGAGTATAAAGAAAGGCAATATCGTTTTTTTGAGAATATTATTAATTTTCTACAAGACAATGGATTTACTACAAGAGAAATATTAAAAAAAGGAGAAAAGGCAAATGACGATTCTCAAATTACGGTTGGAGATTTAACAGAAGAAGGTTTTCAATTCTATGCTTTCGGAATTAGAAAATGGAGTGAAAAATACGACCGAGCCAAAGATAAGGATAAAGCAATAAACGATTTTGCTTTTATAGAAAAGAAATTGCGGGAATTTCGAGAAAAACAATAGTAGCAGCAACAACCCACCTCAATCGAGGCTTTTTCTGCTTTCTTTCCCCCAGTCTTTGGCAGAACATTGGCGAGTGGTTTTGTGGCTTTTCCACAAAAAAAATGACTTTTTCGGCAAAAAAATATAACTTTGCCGAGAGTTCTTTGAATTTGTGCTGTTCCGCTGTCAAGGTCAGTATGAAGACTGTGAAACAGGATTATATTACAACCAGTTTAGGTATTACTCGCCTGAAACAGGTAGTTACATAAGCCAAGACCCGATAGGGTTGGCGGGTGGAAACCCGACCCTGTATGGGTATGTGTTTGATAGTAATACACAGATTGACCCGTTGGGTTTAGATTGTGGTAAAGCAACGAAAAAGGGGCATCAATATGAAAGGTGTATAAGAGCCCTATATGGAGATACTCCATTTAATAGTAGAAAATATACAGCTATTATAAATGGAGAAATTGTTTCAGGAGTAGCTGATAATATAACTAAAGTTGGTGGTAAAAATACTGCCATAGAAGCTAAATATGTAAAAGATTGGTCTAAATCAATACGAAACCCCAATAGTAAAATAGGAAATAAACCGTTTGCTATTGCAGAACAACAAAACATGCTCTCACAAGCTCAAAAGTATTCTACTGCATTCCCTGGCGGTGTAACGTATCACACAAATAGTCCAGAACTTGCAAGCCATTACACGAAAGTCTTTCAAGACGCAGGTATTAATAATTTTAAATTTGAAATTACACCATAATATGATTGATTTACCAGGCTATCAAAAAGTAGAGGGAATAGAGGTATCTTATATCCAAATTTCTCAATTTGATGATTTTAAGAAAGTAACAACATTTATTAAGCCTTCCTTACCTAAAAGTGGAGGAGTATCAGAAGATGGATGCTATGTTATTACCCCTCAAGGAGAAAGATTATATGCTGTTGTTTACCATTCTGACATTGAAGGTTGGCGGAAACAAATAGAACAAGGGGCAGAGCAGTTAGGTTTATTGACAGGTAAAATCTCTGAAAATAATATAGAACTTTCGGACGGTAGAATATATGCTCTATCAGATTGTAAGATTGAGTTTTACTAATAACCCACCTCAATCTAGGCTTTTTCTGCTTTCTTTCCCCCAGTCTTTGGCGGAACATCGGCGGGTGGTTTTGTGGCTTTGCCACTGAAAAAATGACTTTTTCGGCAAAAAAGTTTCTCTTTTCAGGGGCTTTTTTGCCTGTTTTTGTCCGTTTTTTGCCCTCTTTTTGTCTTCAATATAGTTAAATATTCTTAAATCTTCGTGTTTTTGAAGAAAATTATCGCCAATCCGCTTTTTTGTCGGCAATCCCTTTATTTATCGGGGTTTCCGCCCTGTTTCTTCCGCCCTTTTCCCAAAGGCTTTTGAGCGGGGGGAGAGGTGTTTTTTTGAGTGTTTTTTTAGGGTTGGTTCTTTGGTTGTTTTGGCGGGTGGTTTTGTGGCTTTGCTACCGACACTCGCTTAAAACCTATACCTTACGGCAACGGTCGGGATAGCATACCAACGTTTTTCATTCAGAAAATTGTACGTCAGGCGCAACTCGCTACCTACTCCAAAAGAGGAGGATATATTGTACCACAATTGAGGTTCGCTCATCAAGATAAGTTTTTTCCCTTGCTTTGCGGTGATTCTATCGGCATTTTCCGTCCAAATGTCTAAAAAACCGCTAAACGACAGCTTGCCTCCAAGCATATCCCTACTCCATATAAAAGTCCATTGGAGGTCGTGGCTAATACGCTCGAAAAGGTGCATCTTATAGACGAGATAAGTATTGCACACCCACGCACCACAAAATATATTGTACGAACCACCAAACAAAAATGCGTTGTCGATAAGATAGCCATTGCCAAGCCCGCCATTGAACTCTATATGAGGCATTATTGGTAACTGCCCTATGCGGAAGTCGCGAGCCATCTCGGTGTAAATCATACCAAGATTGCCTTGTGTGTTGTCGAAATTGAAATCGAAAAGCACAAAGGTAGAGCCGAATGTATCGGGTTTGAATATCTCAAAAGTGCCTGTAAGGTAGTTGCGTTCGGCTACCTGTGAGCCGTATAACGAATGTCGTGTATCGTAGTGTAATTCGAGTTGTTGAGCATAAATATCTGTAATTGTTGCTATTAATACAAAAATTATAAGTGCTTTTTTTATCATATCGGACAATAGATGTTTTTTTTCAATAAAAAACAATAGGCAATCATCAAAACAGCTAACCTATTGTCTTTTAGTAAAAGTCATTGACAGAAACTTATTTCTTTATTACCAAATGTTTAATCATACTTCGTTTTTTCGATGTATATCGTACAAGGTATATACCATCGGATAGGTTCGGCAGATTTATATTAAGCGTACCGGAGCTTACATCGGCAGAATATACTTTCGTACCTGTAATGCTGAAAATGTCGATTATAGCATTTTCATCACGATTATCTACGCTAATAGTGAAATTGCCATTGTTCGGTATAGGGAATAATTGTAAGTCGTTGTTTTTCGCCACTTCGATACCTGTCGGAACGGGTACCGTTATCTTAAGATATACCGGTTCACCCTGAATACCATTGGCATCTTCGGCTATAAATATAACGTGTATAATATCTTCCGAATAACACTGTATAGTATCTTTATGTGAGGTGGTAAAAATATATTCCTCGTCCTTAATACTACGACAATAGTTTACTAAAAAGTCATAGCCGTATTGTTGGAATGTCGCATCAAAAAAATATCCGCCTTTATGTTTTACTGCGTGGCTATTGGGTGTTACCTCAAATATAGCAAGCGCACGATTTCTTCCTTCTGTCGGATCTACTACTCCAAACACATAACCTATTGCCTCAATCGTAACTTGTGGAGTATTTTCTCCCGCTTTTTGCACTACGAATTGCTCCGTAACGGTATCAGACCTTGATACAAACTCGCTATTGATGGGAAGCATCTCTCTCTGTGCCTGCATATAAAGGGTCGGCATCAAAAATATTAAAATCAGTAACTTTTTAATCATAGTATTTTTTTGTGATTTATAATGATATTATTGTTAATATGTATATAATAATATTTTAAGCAACACAGTAGATTGTCTGTCTCTATGTGTTGCTTAAAACATTGATTTATTGTTTAGCTACATGTACAGAATAAGTTTCTATCGCCGTATGCATTATCAATACGTGCCACCTTTATCCAGAATTTGTTGTCTTTAACCCATTCGAGCGGGAAAGCCGCCTTGTCGCGTGAATATGGGTGATTCCAGTTGTCGGTAGCTATCACATAGTCGGGGTGAGGAGCATTCAACAAAACATTGTCTTTGGCATCGACTTTGCCTGCCTCCACCTCTTCTATCTCGGCTCTGATAGTGAGCAAAGTCTCTACAAACCTGTCGAGCTCTGCCAACGATTCGCTCTCGGTAGGCTCTACCATCAACGTACCGTGAACAGGGAACGAGAGTGTGGGAGCATGGAAACCGAAGTCCATAAGGCGTTTTGCCACATCGCTCTCTGTGATACCCGATTTTTTGAACTGATGACAGTCGAGTATCATTTCGTGTCCCACTCTGCCTGTGGCTCCTGTATATACGATGCCATAAGCGTTTTCGAGTTTTTTGCACAGATAATTGGCACTGAGAATAGCACATTTTGTTGCAAGTTCCAGCCCGTCGGCACCCATCATACGGATATAACCGTAGGTGATGGGCAATATTCCCGCACTACCCCATGGGGCTGACGATACGGCTGTTGTATGGCGTTCTTCGGCAACAAAGCTATGTTGCGGAAGGAAATCCACAAGGTGTTTTGCCACACCGATAGGACCCACACCGGGACCACCACCGCCGTGAGGCGAGGCAAATGTTTTGTGCAGATTCAAATGGCAAACGTCGGCTCCGATAAATCCGGGCGATGTAATACCAACTTGTGCATTCATATTGGCACCGTCCATATATACCTGTCCGCCGTTTTTGTGAATTATATCCATTATTTCGAGTATCTCCTGCTCGAATACTCCGTGAGTGGAAGGGTATGTTATCATCAGTGCCGAAAGATTGTCTTTGTACTGCTCGGCTTTGGCTCTAAGGTCGGCTACATCAACGTTACCTTTTTCGTCCGAAGCCACTATTACCACGTCGAAGCCGGCCTGAACCGCACTTGCAGGGTTGGTACCGTGTGCCGAAGCGGGTATAAGCACTATATTTCTGTTACCTTGTCCATTATGGTGCTGGTAGCTACGAATAGTAATAAGACCGGCATACTCGCCAGATGCTCCCGAATTTGCCATAAGCGACACGGCTGCAAATCCGGTGATTTCGGCAAGATAGGTTTCGAGATTTTTGATTACCTCCTGATAGCCCTCAGCCTGCCACATAGGAGCAAACGGATGGATAGCTCCGAACTCCGACCAACTCAAAGGCAACATTTCGGACGCCGCATTGAGCTTCATTGTACAGCTACCAAGCGAAATCATAGAGTGTGCCAACGATATATCCTGACGTTCGAGCTTTTTCATATATCGCATCATCTCTGTTTCGGAGTGGTATTTTTCAAAAATATCGTGTTGAAGCGGTTTTTGTTTTCTCAATAATGTTTCGGGCATAGATATACCGCCTATCTCATCTACTTTGGGTAGCTCTTTGCCCGCTGTTTTGGCGAAAACACCTATTAGGGCGGCAAGTCCTTCCATCGAAGTAGTTTCGTCGATAGAGATGCCCACCATATTTTTTTCGTTGAAATAACGAATGTTGATTCTCTGCTCTTCGAGGTTTTTACGCAGAGTAGCGACATCGATATTAGCAGGCAGTTCTATTTTGATTGTGTCGAAATAGTGTCCGTTAAGTTCATTGTACCCAAGTTTTTTGAGTTCGTTTGCAAGGAAACATGCTTTTACGTGGATAGTCATTGCAATGTTTCGCAAGCCTTCGTTGCCGTGATACAGAGCATAGAAACCCGCCATAGTAGCCAAAAGAGCCTGAGCGGTACAGATGTTTGAAGTGGCTTTTTCGCGTTTGATATGCTGTTCGCGTGTCTGCAAGGCAAGACGTAGGGCAGGTTTGCCGTTGGCATCTTTCGATACACCCACGATACGTCCCGGTATGTTGCGTTTGAACTCCTCTTTGCACGACATATAAGCCGCCGACGGTCCGCCGTACGACATAGGCACACCGAAACGTTGCGTTGTACCAAATACTATATCGGCACCCCACTCTCCCGGAGGCGTAAGCAAGACAAGACTGAGAATATCGGCAGCCACAGCAGTCTTGGCACCGTTTTCGTTGCATCGTTTTACAAACTCGGCATAATCTTCTATTTTACCGTCAGCGTTTGGATATTGAACAATAGCACCGAATATTTTGGTCGAGAAATCAAACTCTCTCCAATCGCCGACCACAAGCCTGATACCTTGCGGATTGCTACGAGTACGAATCACATCTAAGGTTTGCGGGAATATGTTTTTGTCCACAAAAAGGGTGTCGATACCCTCTTTTACCTGCTCTTTGGAACGCAAGCCGAACATCATTGTCATAGCCTCGGCAGCTGCTGTACCTTCGTCGAGCAACGAACAGTTGGTAAGAGGCAGAGCCGTAAGGTCGCAAATCATTGTCTGGAAGTTGAGCAAAGCCTCGAGTCTGCCTTGTGATATTTCGGCCTGATACGGTGTGTAAGAGGTGTACCAAACGGGATTTTCGAATATGTTGCGAAGAATAACCGACGGCGTTGCCGTACCGTAGTAACCAAGCCCGATATAGTTTGTGAAAATCATATTTTTCGAAGCAAGTTGCTTGATATGAGCAAGATACTCAAATTCGGTCATTGCCTCTGGCAGGTTTAGAGGTGCTTTGAGGCGTATTTTTTCAGGCACTACCTGATTTATAAGTTCGTCGATAGAACCGGTGCCTATCGCTTGTAGCATTTGTGGCAAATCTTTTTCGGCAATGCCTATATGCCTTCTGGAAAATTCGTTAAACTTCATATTATCAATTACATTTATCTTATTAAAAATGGAATACAAAGATAGAAAAAAGTTTTTAGATATGTAGAAATTATTGTTGCCTACACTCTAAATATTAATGTCAGCCTTTTAAAAAAGCGTGTTGCAGGCTCGCTAATTTAAATGATTTAGGCATTTGAAGCAGAGCCGATTTGGGGATTTACGGTACTTTTATTTCGATATACTTCATTACAAAATCGTAATAAAGACAAAAAAAGTTTGTAACTTTGCACGAAAAAGACAGAAATCAATAAATAATTATAAATCATATAACTACAATGAATTTACCATTTGCAGAATCTTGGAAGATTAAGATGGTCGAACCCATCAGAAAATCGACACGTCAGGAGCGTGAACAATGGCTCAAAGCAGCCAACTACAATGTATTTCAGCTTAATGCTGAGGAGGTTTATATAGACTTGCTTACAGACTCCGGGACAGGAGCTATGTCTGACAGACAATGGGCAGGCATAATGCTTGGAGATGAGAGTTATGCAGGAGCAGTATCGTTCCGCAACTTACAAAAATCCATTGAAAAAGTTACCGGATTTAAGTATGTTGTTCCTACTCATCAGGGACGTGCGGCAGAAAATGTACTTTTTTCGGCTTTAGTAAAAGAGGGTGACTATATCCCCGGCAATTCACATTTCGACACCACCAAAGGACACATCGAAAGTCGCAAGGCTTTTGCCGTGGATTTGACTATCGACGATGCCAAAGATACTCAAAAAGAAGTTCCTTTCAAAGGAAATGTAGATATTAATAAACTTGAAAAGTTTCTTGCCGAAAAAGCCGACAAAGTGCCTTTTATCATCGTTACCATTACCAACAATACCGCCGGCGGACAGCCTGTTTCGATGGAAAACATGCGTCAGGTACGCGAAGTTGCCAATAAATACAACAAGCCTGTGCTTTTCGATTCGGCTCGTTTCGCCGAAAATGCCTATTTCATTAAGATGCGTGAAAAGGGATATGAAAATAAAACTATCAAAGAGATTTGTCTTGAAACATTTTCGTATGCCGACGCAATGACGATGAGTGCCAAAAAAGATGCCATCGTAAATATGGGTGGATTTATCGCAACCAACAAGCAAGAATGGTATGACAAGGCAAAAGTCCTTGGTATTATTTATGAGGGGTATCTTACTTACGGCGGAATGAACGGGCGTGATATGAACGCTTTGGCTATCGGTCTTGATGAAAATACGGAGTTTGAAAATCTTGAAACACGCATAAAACAAGTAGAATACTTAGCTTCAAAACTTGATGAATACGGTATTCCGTATCAACGTCCAGCAGGAGGACATGCTATATTCGTAGATGCCACAAGAGTACTTACAAACGTACCAAAAGAGGAATTTCCCGCTCAAACGCTTACGGTGGAGTTATATTTGGAAGCGGGTATCAGAGGCTGTGAGATAGGCTATCTGCTGGCAGACCGTGACCCTGTTACACGCGAAAATCGTTTCGGCGGACTGGATTTATTGCGTTTGGCTATTCCCAGACGTGTTTATACCAACAACCACATGGACGTGGTAGCTGCTGCCCTAAAAAATGTTTTTGACAGGCGTAACACTATTACACGCGGTATGAAAATTGTTTGGGAAGCCGAAATAATGAGACACTTTACCGTCAAACTCGAAAGATTGTAAAAAGAAGCAATTACAGTTAGTCGATATTGCTATTTATTTGCGTTTATCAAATCGGTTGTTGATAAACGCAAATTTTATCGGTTGGTATTGTTTTTTCTTTTGGCAATTTTGTGAACTTTGATGTTTTTTTGTTTTGTCAAATAAAAAAAATATATTACCTTTGCCCTCTGATTCGCAAAAAGGCTAAAAAGCAGCAATGTTGTTGAATATCAATAGCAACTCGCCTTACGGTCATTAACTAAAATTGATATAAAAAATATGTATGCAATTGTAGAAATGCTTGGACAACAGTTCAAGGTAGAGGTTGGCAAAAAAATATTTGTCCACCGTATGAATGAAGCCGAAAGAGGCTCGAATGTAGAATTTGAAAATGTTTTGTTGGTTGATAACAATGGGACAATTACCGTAGGTACACCTACTGTAAAGGGAGCAAAAGTTGTAACTGAGGTTCTATCTCATGTTAGAGGCGATAAAGTATTGGTTTTTAAGAAAAAACGCCGCAAAGGATATAGAAAACTGAATGGACATCGTCAAAATTTTACAGAATTGATGATTAAAGAAATTATTGCTTAATTGAAATTTTAAACACAAAAAGATTATGGCACATAAGAAAGGAGTAGGTAGTTCGAAAAACGGTAGAGAGTCGGAAAGTAAACGACTCGGCGTAAAGATTTTTGGCGGACAATTTGCCAAAGCAGGCAATATTTTGGTTCGTCAGCGTGGTACTGTTCATAATGCAGGAGCTAATGTAGGAATGGGTAAAGACCATACATTGTTTGCATTGATTACGGGAAAAGTAGAGTTTAGAAAAAAAAGAGACAATCGCAGTTATGTATCGGTTGTTCCTTGTGAGGCAATCTAATATTGCTTAATCAAACAATGAATAAGATATAAAAACAAGAGCAATATTTTGCTTTTGTTTTTTTATTTGTAAAAAAAACATTAACTTTGCCAAAAAGTAAGGCTTTGAAAAAGATTGTAATACTTGGACCCGAGTCGGTGGGCAAAACAACATTATGTTTGGAGTTGCAGAAGCGGCTTAATGCGGTGGTAATACCGGAGTATGCTCGAACATATATTGAAAGTATTAATCGACACTATACCTATGATGATGTTGAAATAATAGCCCGCAGGCAAGTATCGGATTTTCGAAAAGCCATAGCGGAAAATCCCGAAAAAGATTTTCTGATATTGGATACTTTTTTGATTGTTACTAAGGTTTGGTTTATACATGTTTATGACAGGTGTCCAAAATGGTTACAGTCGGAGATAGAAAAGGCACAAATCGACTTGTTTTTATTGTTAAAGCCTGATATAGAATGGGTCGAAGACCCTGTAAGAGAAAACCCGCATATAAGAGAATATCTGTATGATTGGTATAAAAGGGAAATAGAAGAATTGGGCGGTAATTTTGTTGAAATCGGAGGAGTGGGAGCAATTAGAACCAAAAGAGCTTTGAGAGCAATAAATAAACTTAAAGGTTAAAAACAACCGATTTAATTGATTGTATTACTTAGGGATAAATATATTTTAAAACAAAATAAATTGTAAATATAGACAGTTGAGATATTTCTTATACTTTTGGCTGTTAATAAAATAGAAGGATTATGAAAAATTTTGCAGGATTGAAAGGAGCATTTACTGATTATAATGAAGCTAAGTTTTTTGTTTTACCGGTACCTTATAGTACCCAAAACGATTGGAACCCAATGGCGAATAGGGCACCGGAGGCAATTATAGAAGCTTCGCAACACCTCGAACTTTACGATACGGAAACACGCAAACAAGTTTGGCAAAAGGGCATTCATACGTTGGGAGAATTGCATAATCTTAATTTTGATGAAAAAGTATGCGATTTGGTAGAAAACAAAGTATCCGAAATTTTTAATTTGGACAAATTTCCTGTTGTTTTGGGAGGTAATCGCACTGTGTCAATTGGAGCTGCACGTGCCGCCTGTAATAAATACAATGATATTACGGTAGTACAATTTGGAGCTCACAATTCGATGAGAGTCAATTACAAAGGCAGTGAATACAGCCCTGAATGTGCTATGTATCATATCAAAAAGCTTGCTCCCCTTGTACAGATAGGTATTAGGGCAATGGGAGCCGAAGGTGAGCGTAACAGTGATTTGGCGAAGATGTTTTTTGCACGCGATTTGTTTTTCGATAATAGCAACAGATGGTTTAATGAAGTGTATGATTCTTTGACTAAAAACACATATATAACACTGGATTTGAATGTACTCGACCCGTCTATAATGTCTTCTGTAAGTGTTCCCGAACCCGGTGGATTGAGATATTTTACCTTGTTGCGTATATTGAAGGAGATTTTCAGACGTACCAATGTGGTAGGTATTGATGTGGTGGGTTTGTGTCCCGACAGTGCCAATATTGCCCCGACATATCTTACGGCAAGGCTCATTTATCAGATTATGACTTATAAGGCTGTTTATAGTTACGGACTGTAAACAAATTATATCGTTGCGGGAATAGCTCAGTTGGTAGAGCGTCGGCTTCCCAAGCCGAAGGTCGCGGGTTCGAATCCGTCAACGCCCACAAAACCCGATGAAAACAGGGAAATGACACGGTTATTAGAAAATAGCCGTGTCGGTTTTGTGTCAACCCCTTTACACTTCCGATTTTCGAAAGAGAGGGAGGTGTAAAAAAAAATGCCAAAATTTCAGAAATCCGCAGTATATAGCAGTCCGACTGCTAATTTCCTGCCTGCCAGACTAAAACAAACCAAGTCGAACGGATGGCAAGTAGTCTATTATGCTCTAAACCCACAAACCGAAAAACTCGAGCGCGTCCGCCTAAAACTAAACAGAGCAATATCGAGGTATCGCACCAAACGCGAAGCTATGCTTTACGCTACCGAAGTAGTGAATGCCATAAATCTTAATCTATCCGGTGGTTGGTCTCCTTTCTTTGAAGAAGAAAACGCACGTCTGTATGAGAAGGCAAATAAGGTTATACAATACTTTCTCGATGAGAAGGAGAGAGAACTCCGTGAAAATACTATGCGAAGCTATAAATCTTTTGCTCGTCAGTTCCTTAAATGGCTCGACAAACACAAACCTAACGCCTTTTTGTCCGTTGTCGGGCACATCACGGTTGTACAGTTTATGGACGATTTTTACAAAAGAAAAGTAAACCCTCGCAGCTATAATAATATTGTCAAAATGGGACGTGCTTTTTTCAATTGGTGTGTAGAAAAGGGCTACAGCAAGCAGAACCCATTCGATAAGATAAAAGTTAAAAAAGTACACGCCAAAGCACGTATCATTATCCCCGCAGACATAAGAAATCGAATTACAAAACACTTGACCGATACCGGCAATATTGGCTTTGCTTTGGTGCTGAACCTTGTTTATTCGTCTCTGATTCGCCCTAATGAGATTAGGCACATTCAAATAAAACATATAAATCTCAAAGAAAAGTACATCGAAATACCCGGCAACGTGGCAAAGAACCACAATAAACGCCATTCCGCCCTTAGCAACGCATCTATAAAGTTGCTCGACAAAATAAACTATTCGGCATACCCAAAGAACTACTATCTGATAGGGAGTAAACTCACGCCCTCCGAAAAAATATGCGGAAACAGTAAATTTACTAAGGAGTGGGCAAAACTTCGCTCCGAAATAAAGCTACCCGCCAATATGCAACTCTACTCTCTTAGAGATACAGGTATTTACGAAATGCTAAAATCGGGCATTGACAACCTAACAGTAATGCAACACGCCGACCATCACGACCTATCTACTACAACAAAATATGCCAACCATGCAGACAAACAACTTGTGGATAAAATAAACAAACTTGTCCCTGAGTTTTAAACAAAAAAAAACGCCCGGGCGTTTTTTTATTTGTCGTTGTAGTGTCCGTATGCGGAAATTATCCTAACAATCTTTTGTTCCTCGAAAATCTCGTATACCAAACGATGTTTGTCGTTTATTTTTCTTGCATAAGTGGAAGCAGTATAGTTTTTTAGAGCATGAGGTTTTCCCGTACCTACTTTTGGCGTATCCGACAGTTCGTAACATAATGCCTCTATCTTCTTTACAAGCTGTTTTTGTCCCGAAGCCTTATGTTTTTCAATATCGGCAATGGCTTTCTCGTAAAATTCAACTATATATACCATATTTATACCGAAAACAGCTTTTTTTGTTCGGCAGGCGTAAGTCGCTTTACCTTACCTTTTTTTGCTTTGTCGAGCATAGAATAAAACTCTCTTTCACTCATTTTTGTGTCGTCCTCTTCCTTTACCCGACCGCCTAAATTAACAAAAGCCTCGATAAGTTTTTTCAAACCAATATTTCTACCGTCGTATTCTAATGTTATAGTTGCCATAATGATATTGATATTAAACGTTTCTGCAAAAGTAATATAAACATTTCATATACACAACAAAACGGTATTTAAAATAAAAAAAACGCTCCTAAGAGCGAGTTTTTTATTTGTCGTTGTAGTGTCCGTATGTGGAAATGATAGAAACTATTACTTTTTCTTTCTCTATACTATAAACAAGTCTATGTTTAGCTGTAATTCTTCGGGAATAAAACCCGCTAAAATCACCTTTCAACTGCTCCGGTTTACCTGTTCCCGTAGTTGGGTGATTATGCAACTCTTCTATCAAAGAATACGCTTTCTTGTAGGCGTTGGGCTCGCTCTTTTTTAGCTTACGTAGGTCTGCTTGTGCCGTTGCTGTGATAATTACCTCGTAAATCATAAACTCTCTAAGTACTTTTTCGTTTGAGAAAAATTCCTAAAAGCTACAAAACGCCCCTCTTTTATATCGCGTTCTGCATTGTGCACTTTCTTGATAAAAGCCTCGCTATATGGAGATTTCTCTTTTTTACCCTCTTTTTTAGAGATAAGTCCTAACGCTTCCAAAATATACAAATGTGCTTTGCCCTCTTTTGTACGTTCGTTTATTGTTATAGTGTATGTTGCCATAATGTGATATTGATATTAAACGTTTCCGCAAAGATAATATAAACATTTCATATACACAACAAAACGGTATTTTAAATAAAAAAAACGCCCGGGCGTTTTTTTTACTTAATCAAACAGGTCGGAGTGTGTACCTGTGTTTAATAAATATAGCACACACCTTTTCTTTTCTATCTTATAAACCAGTAGCCAATCTGGCTGTATATGACACTCTCTATAGCCGATATAGTTCCCTGTTAGTGCATGGTCTCTATATTTTGCCTCCAAAGATAAGCCTTTTGATAACTTTTCAATAACCAAAAGCAGTTGTTCCAAAGGCAGACCTCTCTTTTTCGCTCTCTTATAGGACTTGTGAAATTTATTAGAGTATTCAACTTGATACATATCAAGAATTTATTTTTTTTACAAAATCGTCAAAATCTTTACATTTGGTTGTTTTGCCTGTTTCTACCTCCTCTATTGCCTTCTGTAATTCTGTTTTGCGTTCTTCCACCTGAAAGACTTTAAGAGACAAAATAAAATCTAATGCCTTTTTAGCGGTATTGTTCCGAGCATCGTATTTTAATGTTATAGTTGCCATAATGATATTGATATTAAACGTTTCTGCAAAGATAATATAAACATTTCATATACACAACAAAACGGTATTTAAAATAAAAAAAACGCTCCTAAGAGCGAGTGTTTTATTGTTTTGAGTTTTAGCGTGGAATAGTTCTTGCGTCTGATGGGGATAAAGGGTGTATGTTTGTAAACTGCGTATAGTCCTTGATATTGTTGGTAATGAAATAATAACACTTCATTTTTGAACTTATGGCATACTGTATATTATCCTCTATATCTGCCTGCTCGAATGTTAGAGCCTCTTTAATATCACTGTCATTGCAAGCGAGCACAGTAGTTTTGTGCATAATATCGGCGATGATTTGTCTTATTTCGCTGTTTTTCTTTCTCTTTTGAAAAACAGAAGCAAGTTGAGCTATCGATAATGCCGATGTAAAGAGCCTTTTGCCTTTCAAAGAACAGAGATAACGCCACGCTTTTTCGTCTTTCTGCAACCGTATGTAAGCCCCAATAAGTACGTTTGTGTCAATGAAAATATTGTTAGAGTTCATAATAGTACCTTTCCTTTGTATTTTTTCAACTCGGCAGGAGTAAGTAGGTCGAGATTGCTCGCTACAAAACGCCTTATTGCATCTTCGTACAAAACGCTTTTCTTTACTCCACTCCGTTTAAAAAGCGTGTCTATAAGCTCCTTTTGCATAGCCTTGAGCTCGTTTTTTTTCTTGGTTTCGGCATTCATAACTTTGTATTTTAAATATTTAATTTATAATGCAAAGATAATATTTTTTTTTATTCATCTAAAATAATGACGTACTTCTCACAGAGATATTTAACCCAGACAGGCGGTAACATCTTACACCTCTTTGGGACGGGTATGTTGTCCTCCCTTATCCAACGTCTGAGGATGTCCAAAGACACACCTGCCTTTCTTGCGAGTTCGGATTTGTACATAGCCACATATCGTTGCTCGATAGGTGGAAATTGAATGCTTTTTTGTTGTTCCATAAAAACTAAAATTTGATGTGTTTGAAAAAATGAGGTTGATTAATAGCTTGTTTGTTTACTTCGATTTGTGCGGTTCGCATACGGTCGAAGTCTTTGAGGCAATCCTTGCGGCGGTTGATATTGTCGGTTGTGCGAAACAGAAATATATCGCTGCAAAAGGTAAAGAATACCGGCGGTATCTCATTGACCCCGTGCCCTACGGCAAATATGTCGATACGGCGTTGTCTCCGACGTATCAGTATATTGTGTATGATGCTGTGCGTATTGGCTTGCAGGTAACTACGGCAGTCGTCGAATGTGAGAATGCCGTTTGTAAAGTAGTCGATACGCGTTAGGCTGTCGTTGTAGGGGTTGAATATGTGTCGCTCGATGCCTGTGAAATTAAAATCGTCGGGCGTTAGTAGTTGGTTTTCGGGGTATTGTAGCCACTCCGTAGCGTCGGGCGTTACTATCAACGCCCTTTGCTGCGAACGAGTGATTAGCTCGTGTAGGAGTGTGGTTTTACCCGTTCCGTTAGTCCCGATTATTATTGTCAGTTTTGCTGCTCTCTCCATTCTTACGGTCGATTTTTAGTTGGTTTATCTCAGCTTGAAGCCTCTCTATCTCGTTACGGTCGCTCGCTGCCTGTATATTGGCTTTGCGAAGCTGCAATAACATCGGTATTTTGGTGCCGTAAGCGACCAAAAGCAGTACCACAATCATAACGCCGGGTGGCAGGTCGCCAACGCCTTTGAGACGCACATATTCGGCAAAGGCACTTTCGAGTTCCGACCTTACGGCATCGTCGGCTTTGAATGCGTCGGCATTGTCCTCTTTGGCAATGGTACGCATTATCTCCGGTATAAGCGTGTCGATAGTGGTTACTATCAACGAGGCAGTAGAGCGAGCTACTTGTGTATTTGCCTTTATCGATGGCGGTTCGTTGTCGCTGTCGGTATGCTCCTCCGTCGGTGTAGGAAAATTGGTAAAATCGACACTGTCGGGCATCGCCTGCTTCGGTGTCTGCATTTCGGCTACAAAGTCGTTAATATCGGAAGTTACGAACTTGTACGGTTTTTGTTCGGAAGTCTCTGTAATAGGTTGTTTATCAAAAATATTGCTCATTTTACTAAACTTATTAAATCGTTAATTAATTCGGTCATTGGCTTACGACTAATGACATCTGTAACTTTATCGTCTGCAATACGGCAGGTCATCACTTGGCATACACCCTCGTCGTCGGTATATACTATATAGCAGGTACGCTCGTTGTCCTCTGTGTTGACAGAGGCAAGCGTCTGATTGATTGTCTCGCCTACCTTGCTTAAATGCGGTTGTATCATCGGTAAGAAACTCTTTACCATACCGCCCATACCAAACATATTGTTGAGTCCCATTATTTTTGTGCGTTTAACCAGTCCATTACTTCAGCATGCGAATATCCGCACACCTCTTTAAATTCACTCTTTTTTACCGCAAAATCGAAAAACCAATGATTATATTGTTCCGTTACGTATCGAACAAACATATCTATTAGAATGGCTTGCGGTGCGATTTGCAGGCGACGTGCGTACTCTCCGAGTAGAGAGTTGGCGGGTTCGGGTACTTTGAAAGTTAGAACGTTTTCGGCGTTTACAGTTTGTAGATACGCTTCTGCCTTTTGTAAACGCACTTGTAAATCGTCGGCAACTCCTTGTATCTCCGATATTTGAGCCTCTTTTTGTGCGATAAGTGCTTGTAATTCAGATGTTTGCAAACCGTATTTTTCAATTTCTTTTTGTAAATTTTCGTTTACAAGTTGTAGATTTTCGTTTACACTTTGTAAACGACTTTGCTCTTGCTCGTATCTATCGTTGTTTACGGCATTTACAAGTGCTTTTGCGATTTTTTCGGCTTTTTCGTTGCCGGTGTTTTCGTTTTCGAGGTGTGCAAGCAACCTCTCTTTTAGCTCCTCAGAGCATCTAATACTAAATGTAGTCATAACTAAAACTTAATTTATTGATGATTTTAAAAAAAAATATATTACTTTTGTAGTGAGATTGTTTTGTTCATATCTGCTTTTTTACACTGCCATTCGTTAATGTGTAAAACGGTAATTGATATTAGGGAATGGGTAACTAATAGCTGACACGGCGGGCGTTGGCGCATAACAATTTTTTCTTAAGCAGCCTATCCGTTTTAATCGGAATGGCTGTTTTTATTTCATAAACATTGGTTTTGTTTGTGTCTATCAAAGTGAGTTCAATAGCCGCTATATTAGACTGTTTGTCGCTCGAATAGCTGTTTACGCACAATAAAAAACTGTTCCCGCTACCTTGTCGTATCTCATTGTAATTCTTCGCTATATAACTGACGTATTGGATAGCGGTCATACCAAGCAGGTCGAGCTCTTTATTGTGATAGTTGTATATGTGTACAAGTCCCGCCTCATACACAACAATATCACACACTTTTAGCACCTTACTTGCCCACGAGCCGAAACGGATACGTCCTACCTTGTAAGCTCTATTGTCGTGATGAGCTTTTTTACCACTCCGAGCATTGCTCCTCTTTGGCTGAGTCTTTGCGGTTGTCTTTTTTGTTGTCATATAAATTTATAGTTTTAATAAGGTATTTCTGTTTGTTGTGTTTTTGTTTGTTGTATTTCGTTTTCGTTAAATAGTGCGTTCATCTCCTCGACGGTGAGGAACTTCTCGGCAGGGAAGACATAGCACCGTCCTTGCACTCTGGTTTCGGATATGCGTGCAAGCACGCCATCATCGGTAGGCTGATCGTATATCCGATAAATAGAATACTTTTTGTTCGAGCTCGTCAGTCCTTTGAGTGCATCTGCTTCGGTAACATATTTTTTTAGTCCAAGTGTGTTTTTAAGGAAATTGTCGAGTTTTACCTCGTTTTCACGCTCAAAAGTTCCATTCGTATAGCTACGCAGCTGTTCGGCAGTATAGTATAGCTCGCTTTCTCCTGTTTCGAGGAGAATGTTACGAATATACCGTTCTATCTGCTTTTGCAAAAGTGGTTTTTGTGCGTCTTGTAGTTCTCTTAACTCATCGGTTATAACTACATCGTCGGCAAACCAGTTGCGTGTTACCTTTGGGTGTACTATCTTACGGCTGTTAAGGTGGTCGAGGAATGCGGGTATCTCGTCGTTAAGCCTCGCTTTGAACGACACATCACTCTTTTGTTCTTCGCTCAATGGCTTTACTGTCAGCACACAAAAACGCTTTTCGTCCTTGCCGATATACAAAAAACGCGTGGGGTGGTTCGATGTTATGCCGAACTTAGCGAACAATGCAGCATCTTGCGACTCTTTCCCTTTCAGTCGCACGGTGGTCCTCTGAGCGTTGGCGAGCGACTTTATCCGCTCGGTCAGCCGTGCATTGTCGCCGGTATTATTCTCCTCTAAATAACAGAAGATTTTACCAAATATAACACCGTTAAATTGCCCCTCGATGTCTTCGGGGGCAATCATCGCCGTATTGTTGCCAAAGACGTAGGTTAAGAACTCGAAAAATGTGCTTTTGCCCGTCTGAGGACTACGGGCGTGAGTAATGTCAAGTTGTACCTTAACTTTTGTATTTTTTTAACAATAATATATACGCCCTTGTAAATATCACTTTGTTGTAGATGAGATGTCAAACTTTCAAAGTTGATAATTACGATCGCAAAAACAGGCTAAATATTCCTATTTACAAAATAAATTTGGAATATTTTTCCTATAAAATGGCTAAAAAATCCTATTTTATTAACAATCAGATATTTATATTTGTTTTATAAAAAAAATCAATCAAACTATTTTAGAACTCCGTGAAAACAAAGGAGCTACACAGGCAGAAGTTGGGGAGTATTTGGGACTTGATGCCAGCGGTTATGGAAAATTAGAGCGTGGCGTTACCGATATTACTCTTACCAAATTGGAAAAATTAGCCCAATTTTACGGTATGTCCGTAATTGATTTGCTCACTTATCTCGATAAATACGTGCCTCTAAGTTCAATTGGAAGTGTTGCGGTAGAGGAAAAAGTCGCCTTAACCATCGAATTAAAAAAAGAAAAAAAGGAACAAGTGTTAAAGTTGGTTTTTGGCGACAACAACCTTGAAATTCTTAATAAATAAAATATCAATATGGGCAACAAAAAAGAGTGTAGATACAAATGTACTTGCAGTGATTTTTGGAATTGGGTAATAAAAATTGTAGGCATCTTGCTGCTGGTTGGGATACTGATACGGTCTTTAAGAGAAAATTCTCTTGGAGAAAAAAACGATGAAATATTTGCTATAACTCTTTCGTTTATAGGAATTTTAGCTACTTTTGTTGTAGTAAACAATTTTAGCCAAGTGTATAAGATCGAACGTAAAGCCGAACAATCGCAAACAGAAATAACTAAAATACAAGTCGAAGCAAAGGATTTTTTTGATAATGTATCTGTTGCCGACTCTTATTATGTAAACTATCACGCCGGTTATTATGGCAATGACTCTGATACGCAACGTAGAAGTATGTTTATTTGTTGCATTGTAGCGTTAGATATGTATTCTAAGGTAGTGGTATTTGATGTTTCAAACAGGATTAATGGAGCAATAAAGGGACTCAAGGAAATGTTGGGTGTTGGGGATAAGTATAGTAAAATAAAATACAAAATACCATTAAATCAGAAAGATGTTGAGATAACAAATGATATTTTCAACTCTTTGTTAAATAGTAGCAGTAAGTTTTTAACAAGGACACATAAGGAGGAAATAAAGGAAATACAAGAACGCTTTAATAAGCTATTTAATAAAAACAAAACAGAGTAAATAAAAAGCGTCAGTTTTGTGTCAAACGATAAGAAACTGCACAATAAAACCATACAGTAAAACCGAGATAATGAGAAGTGTAAAAATCGAAAAAAATAATATGTACGTCGCGGGGTCGAACCCCGTTTGCCGCTCTATTATGTGGTATCTCATAGGCAAAGGCAGTATCCCCAAAAGTGCGTAAATCCATAAAATTATTATTTGATTATTCAAATATAAATCTTTTGGAGGGGTATTTACATCCTTTTTAGGACAGTATCACAAATTTGCTTAAAACTTACGTTTGAGTATAGTTATAAAATCTTTTACCACAGGATTTTCATTATCCCATTGTAATGTTATTGATATATGGTCGAGAGCCTCTTTTATAGATAGCATATTGTTAAGAGTGGCTATCGTTTCAGACATTTTTTCTCCATTACCTCCAAAAAGTTCGCGTTGAAACCTAAATCTGTCTGCAATACTTATAGCTTGTTTGAGGTCTGATATTTTAGGTTTTTCGGCGTTGTGGTCTGTGGTTGTTACTTGTACGGATAGTTTATTAATATTATCCGACATCTCTTTGGGAGACTCTTTTTTACAAAGTTCATCGAAAGCATCGGTATGTTGCTCTAACGAGTTGTTATGTTTTGTTTCGATATGTTCGGCAGGTTCTTTCTCTGTTACCGTATTTTCATTTTCAAAATCTATCGATATACTATTCTCATTATCAGATTTATATATATAGTCAGAAGTCGGTTTTGTGTGTGATGCTTCCTCTTCTTTTAGGCATTGGCGTATAATATGCTCTTTTTTATTATTAATTACACGCAATATTTCATCTATTGTTTTTTGGGTATCGTCAAGTATTGTTTTTTGTATTTTTAATACATTTGGTCTATCTGTAATATTTTCGTCCAACGAATATTTTTCGTAACTATCAAGAGTATAGATACAATTGATTAATTCTGTCAATTTATTTAATTTTTGCTTTATTTCATTCATATTTTTGTGGGTTACTTTGATTTTTTATGTGAAAATAATTACTTTTGCAAGTTCAAAAAACTTTTTCGGCAAATTTAGTTAAAAATTTTAGATAATAAAAATGATATTTTTTGAATCTAATATACATTGCAATAGACAAAGGGGAAGTATAGAGGTGATTTGCGGTTCGATGTTTTCGGGCAAAACCGAAGAGCTTATACGCCGACTCAAACGTGCTAAAATAGCTAAACAGAGAGTTGAGATTTTCAAACCTCAGATAGACATCCGCTATTCGGAAACCGATGTGGTAAGTCATGATAAAAATACTATTGCTTCGACTCCTGTCGGTTCGGCTCAAAACATACTGCTTATGACAAGCGATGTAGATGTGGTTGGGATAGACGAAGCCCAATTTTTCGATGATTCGCTTATATCGGTTTGCTCTACACTTGCAGAGCAAGGTTTGCGAGTGATTGTTGCGGGTTTGGATATTGATTTTATGGGAGTACCTTTCGGACCTATGCCCAATCTTATGGCTATTGCCGACGATGTGGTAAAAGTACATGCTATCTGTGTAAGATGCGGAGAGCCTGCCTATGTGTCTCATCGCCTGATAGATGAAAAAAAGCAAATCTTGACGGGAGCCACAGATATATACGAACCTATTTGTCGATATTGCTTTAATCAATTAAAAACAATGAAGTAAAAAAAACACCTGAAAATGAAGAGATTATTGTTGCTATATGTTTTTGTAATATGGATTTCGACGATTGACGCTCAGACTAATGTAGTACATATTGCTCCCGGCAATATCTTACCACAAAACCATATTACATACTTTCTACCTAAAACAGAAATAGTTGTTGCTGTTGAACAGCGTAAATATATTCGAAAGGCGGGCAGGTTTGCCAATTACGCAAAACGACTGCTCGAATTGGATAATATTGTTAGTAAGGATAAAAGTTATTTTGAGATAAATAAGATTACTCTTTATGATAGACAAATACCCGATTCGGCCAAACAGTATGCAGTAGAAATCAACCAAAAATCTGTTGCTTATAAGATAAGGACGGATAATTACGGTATTATACATAGTATAAACAGCGATAAGTCTATCGATACCCGTGTACTGCCCGACACAAATACTGCCGTTGTTACGGATACTATCGTATCTTTCGATTACTCTTTGCTCGAAGAAGATGCACTTACTGCAACAACCGAAGAGAAGATGGCAGAGTTTGTTGCAAAGCAAATTTTGAGTATTAGAGAGAGGCGAATGGAATTGCTTACAGGAGAAGACGAACGCGACTACGACGAAGTGTCGCTCAAACAGATGCTTGATAAACTCGACGAAACCGAACGCAAGCTGACAGAGTTGTTCGTAGGTAAAACCGTATATTATACAGAAACCAAAACATTCGGAATAGTTCCCGTACAAAGTTTGCAAAATGAAGTTGTTTTTAGATTTTCTTCGATTTTGGGAATAGTGGACAAAGATGATTATATCGGAGAACCTGTCTATATATCGGTATTGCCTATTGATACCCCACAAAAAAACATTACTTCAAATAAGACAAAAAAAACAGGTATTTATCATAATGTCGTGGCAAATGCGAATATCATCGTGTCTAATTTGGAAGGGATATTGGCAGAGCGGAGATTTATTATGCCACAATTCGGCGATACCGCATTTTTGCCTGCAAAGATATTTAATAATCCGCATACATCAGTGGAATTTACCGAATACGGAAGTATTAAACTTATTAAGTAAAATCTAATTGAAAAACATATATATTTTTTTTATAAACCAATAATTATGACACCAAAAGTAAGTATAATAATGGGTAGCACTTCGGATTTACCCATAATGGAGAAAGCCGCAAAAATTTTGAATGAATTCGAAATACCTTTCGAGATGAATGCACTATCGGCTCACCGTACCCCCGACGAGGTTGCCGACTTTGCCACCAATGCCGACAAACGCGGTGTAGAGGTAATAATAGCCGGTGCCGGTATGGCTGCTCATCTGCCCGGCGTGATAGCCGCATCTACTTCGTTGCCTGTGATAGGAGTGCCTATAAGTGCCTCGTTGCAAGGTATGGACGCTCTTTTGGCAATAGTTCAGATGCCTCCTGCTATTCCTGTGGCAACAGTTGGTATTGATGCCGGACAAAATGCAGGGTTATTGGCTGTACAGATATTGGCAGTAGGCAATAGAGAACTGAAAAACAGATTTTTAAACTATAAAAATGATTTGAAAACTAAGATAGTAAAAGCAAACGAAGAACTCAAAAATATTGAATACAAGTTTAAAACCAATTAATTTTATTTTCAAAAAAACACCTGTATAAAACGGGAGTGTGCTTGGTAACCACTTAAAAAACAAGAATATGACTAAAAAAGTATCTAACATTTATTTCATTTGTGGCGTAGTATTTGCCTCATGCCTCATTATATCCAACATTGTCGAACAGAAGCTGATAACAATAGGAGGTTTGATACCTGCCACAGCGGGACTTTTTTTATTCCCGATATCTTATGTTATCAACGATTTGGTAGCCGAAGTGTGGGGGTATCGGAGTGCCAAACTGATGATATGGCTTGGTTTTGCAATGAATGCATTTGCCGTACTATTTTTTCAGTTTGCCATACTGTTGCCTTCGGCGGTCGATTTTACCCACCAAGATGCATTCGCACTTGTACTTAGCAGTACAATGCGTATAAGCCTTGCAAGTTTTATAGCTTTTGTATGTGGCTCTATGCTAAATGCTTATGTTATGAGTCGAATGAAAGTACTACAAAAGGGCAAACGATTTTCCGTCAGAGCAGTAGCTTCTACCATTGCAGGCGAAACGGTAGACTCCATACTCTTTTTTACTATTGCCTTTTGGGGTATTATTCCGTTTGAATCGATGATAATATTTGTACTGACGCAGATAGCAATGAAAACGCTATACGAGATATTGCTGTTGCCTGTTACAAGCCGTATAGTGAAATATGTAAAAAAACGCGAGCAGACCGATGTATATGATATTGATATATCGTACCGTCTGTTTTGATATGTCGGTGGTGGCAAAATATTTTAACCGTAGCGACACAATAAAAAACTGTTTTTATCGTATATATTGATACGAGATATAGCTGAATATTAATACCAAAAACACAACTTAGCAAAGTTTGATATATATCGTTTCTAAAATATGAAATAAAAATATTACCTTTGTACGTTTATAAAATAAGATGAAGATAATGAAAAAGATTTTAATATCCTTATTGATTTTAACAGCAATCAATCTAAATATTACCGGTCAAAACCTGTATAAAGCAGACTACAAAACACTTCATTTTGGGTTTATGCTCGGGCTAAACGCTATGGACTTTGGGGTAATACCAACATCAAGCCCTATTAATCGAGTAATATATGAGGCTGATATAGATAGAATTACTCCGGGGTTTTCGGTTGGGGTTATAGGTAATTTAAGGTTGAGCGACTATTTTGCTTTACGTCTGATACCTGCGATGCACTTCGGACAGCGTGATTTGGTATATGTCAACGCATCAAGCAAAACTACCGAGACACAGACGATTAAATCTAACCTACTGACTGTGCCGCTATATCTAAAATATGCTTCGGTAAGGGTCAAAAACTATCGTCCGTATCTTATAGGCGGTGTGGGTATGGCTTTCGATTTGGGTAGAGAGCGAGACAATCCAGTTTTGCTTCGACCAATGGATGCATTTTTTGATTTTGGTGTGGGTTGTACTCTATACTTCCAATATTTCAGATTTTCGCCCGAAATCAAATTTTCGATTGGTATGACAAATGTACTTACTCCATTGGAAGATAGACCACAAGACTTTATATCTGACGACAACAAACGATTTACACAAGCCCTAAGTCGTCTGACTTCTCGTCTTGTAACATTGACATTCAACTTCGAATAACAGAGGTTAAGAGCAGATTTATCCCACTCTCACAAAAATGAATACCGATGTGAAACTAACGTCTTTCGACAATGGTATTAGGCTTCTGTATAGTTACGACAACTCTCCTGTGGTATATTGCGGGTTTGCCATAAACGCAGGGACAAGAGACGAGGGGGTAAACGAGTACGGCATAGCACATCTAATAGAGCATCTTCTATTTAAAGGCACAAACAAACGCAATAGTTTGCAGATTATTAAACGCCTCGAAGAGGTAGGAGGCGAGTTAAATGCCTATACTACCAAAGAAGAGACATTTATATATTCCGTAGTACCTCAAAAATATGCGGAACGAGCAATAGAACTGCTGTCGGATATAGTTTTCAACTCTGTTTTTCCCGAAAATCAAATCAAAAAAGAACGTGAAGTTATTTTTGAAGAGATAGAGATGTATAACGATACCCCTTCGGAGCTTATATTTGATGAGTTGGAAGACTTGATGTTTGCAAACTCTTCGTTGGGACACAATATATTGGGTACCAAAAAGTCGCTTTCAAAAATAAACAGTAGCGACTGCATAGCTTTCGTAAAGCGGTGTTATACAACAGATAATATGTTGTTTTTCTTACAAGGCAATATTGATGAAAACAAATTTCTGAAACTAACCGAAAAATATATTTGCCACACGGCTACCAAACGAGAGTTTTCGAGAAATTCGCCAAATCCATATCTGCCCCAAAACGTTGTTTGTAACAAAAACACTAATCAAACACATTGTTTGATAGGCAATTTGACTCTTTCGTTGTCGGACGATAATACACATTCTCTTACTCTTTTGAATAACATATTGGGTGGCACCAGCCTGACAAGCAAATTAAATCTTGCTATCAGAGAGCGTAACGGTTGGGTATATTCGATAGATTCGTCTCTTAATCTCTATTCGGATATAGGGATTTGGAGTATATATTTCGGTTGCTCCGAGAGTAATTACAAGAAGTGCATAGGGCTTATTCATAGCGAATTAGGCAAATTAACAGACAAGGCTATCCCCGCCAAACAGTTGGAAAAATATAAACAGCAACTATACGGACAGATGTTGATAAATTTTCAGAATAAAGAGAATTATATACTATCATCGGCAAAAATAGCTCTTCATCTTAATAAAGCTGTAAGTATGGAGCAGACTTTTGAGCGTATGCAACAAGTTTGCCCCGAAGACATACAGATACTTGCCTCACAACTATTTGACAATAAAAGATTTACCACACTAAAATACCAAAAATACTCAATGTAGTGTTTTTTTACCCCAAATTTCACTACTTTTAGTGATTGTGTATTCTGTTTTTCGGTTGTAATTTTGCAATCGAAGTTAATAGAAATATAGATACCTATGCTTTTTGAATTCGATAGATTAAAAAAGTTTTGTCATATTAGTTCTTTGGTATCTAATGTAGAACTCTAACTTTCACATAGATTTAATTTTTAGTAATTTTTTTGTTGGGAAAAGTTCTGATTGTCGAAATCGGAACTTTTTTTGTAGTGCAAAAAGAAACACGCTATCTATCATATATTAACTATCTCCATTACCTTATCGGCAGCTTTTTTTCGCGAAAAACAGACTCTTTGCTCCGCCTCTGTTGTGTTTTTCACATAATGGTCTATCTGCCATTCGCTATACTTTTGTAGTATAAAAGACTCTATCTCCTCAATATCGGAACTAACCAAACCGCATTTGATGTTTTGAGCGGTTGCCGACAGTTCATCTTTGTTATTCGGAGTAATCAATATTGGACGTCCGACTCCGATGTACTCGAAAAACTTGGTAGTCATAATTCCGTTGTAGCCAACTATATCGGGATTGTGGCTAAAAATCAGAAGTATCGAACTTTTGTTCATCTTCTCTACCAAATCATATCCCAATGCAAATTTTTCGTACATCATAATACTTTGTACACCAAACTCTTCGACTGTTTTTTTGATGTTTTTTACCGAATTTTTGTCGGTAAACCATCTGACTTTTATGTTGTTTAAATCAACTTTTTTCTTATCAACTATATTTTTTAGTGCATTAAGTAGTATAATAGGATATCTTAAATTGTTGTCTGTAAGTTCGCCAAAATAGGATATATCGAAAGTATCACTAACCGCTTTTTGTGAGACAAACAGATTTTCGTCAAAACCATTATATATCGTATAAGTATTGGGGTTGTGGGGGTTCAGAAAATCTGTATGCCATTTTGATACCGTAAAAACAGCTTTCGCTCTTTTGATAGCTTCATTTCGTCTTTTTATATGAATATATTTAAATCGTTTTGTCAGCCAACTCCCCACTACTCCCGACAGACGATGAATAAATATATTATTGCTGTTTTGGGGTGTCTGCTCGATGATATCTCGCAAATCGACATAAAGAGGCAATTGTCTCCGTTTGGCAATCATATAAGCCGTTGTAAGCGGGAAAGAGTGAAACGTAGATGAACAAAAAACGGCATCGAAAGAGATATTCTTTATCTTTTTCGAGAGTTTTTTAAAAAAAGTTCTTCCTTTGTGGTCGTATATGAGATTCAATGCGGTCTTCGCCAACCATTCAATCTTATAACCCACAGAAGTTTTGGCTTTGATATATTCAAATGTTATAATGTTTATTTTGGGAGAAAAGAGTTGATTACAATCGGATTTTTCGGTAATTAATGTGATTTGATTACCTTTGTCAGCCAAATAATTGCACAAATATCGCACGCGAGGAATGTATCCGGGAGGATTGGGTTTGTCGCATAAGAATAACAACCTCATAAACAATTATATTATTAGTCTCTCTTCTATGGCTTTTTCCAATTCGCCCGGCGGTATTCTTTGATATATATTGCCTCTTGATACAATTGATATACTGCCTGTTTCCTCCGAAAGTACTATTACTATAGCATCGGTACGTTCGCTTATGCCTATTGCCGCTCTGTGTCTTAGCCCAAGATGTTTGGGTATCTCCAAATTACGCGATAGAGGCAGTATGGAGCCTGCCGATACTATCTTGTTTTTGTCGATTATAACCGCCCCGTCGTGAAGAGGCGAGTTCTTGAAAAAGATATTTTCTATCAGTCGAGTATTTATTTTTGCATTTATTACCTCTCCCGTATCTATATATTCTTGGAGGTTACTTGCTTGTGCTATCACTATCAAAGCTCCGACTTTCTCTTTTGCCATATCACGGCAAGCATCGGCTATCGGAGTAAGCGACAACGATAAGGAAGGGCTTTTTTTTCTTAAATGTATTTTCTCCAAAAATTTGACAAAATACTTCCAATTGTTTCGTGAGCCTATACGAGAAAAAAATTGTCGTATTTCGGTCTGGAAAATAACTATTATCGCTATTGCTCCAACATTAAATATACCGTCGAAAATAGCTCCGAGAAGCTCCATTTTGAAGACACGTGTTACCAAAAACCATATTATCACTAATACTATTAAGCCTATAAATATGTTTTTTACGCCTGTACCCCGAGTCCATACATAACACATATACATTAGTATAGCTACAAGTATTATATCTATTGCATCTTTTATCTGGAAAGTAATACCCATTTTTAGTATAAAGATTATTATTATATCGGTTACAAAATTACAAAAAGTTAATCATTTTTTTTATCAAAAAAGATGTAATTTTGCATTTTGTCAAATCAATTGAATTTATAATTGTTTTTAGTTCTATATGAATAAAAAGTTTTCAAAAGAGTTTAAAATAGGATTGACTTTCATTGTTGCCGTAATTATTTTATTTTTCGGTCTAAATTTCCTTAAAGGCATCAATATACTGACTTCGACCAAAACCTATTTTGCCGCTTATAAAGATGTTGACGGCTTGGTAGTGTCCAATGCGGTTAATATCAAAGGATATAAAGTGGGGCAGGTAAGAAATATAAAATACGATTTCAAAAGCGAACAACCGTTTATAGTAGAAATAGCTATCAATAAAGATATTAAGTTGCCACAAGGGACTGTTTTCTTACTTGGAGACGATGGACTTATTGGGGGCAAACTGATTGACATACAGCTTGGTAACGGCAGTTCACATATAAATGCGGGCGATACTGTGGCTACCGATGTCGAAAATACTCTCGTTACTCAAATAGGCGAGTATATGCCACACATATCCAATCTTATCAACAATCTGGAAGCTGTAAGCCACAACCTAAATCTGTTGATTACGGACAAAAATCTCGTACAGGGTATAAGTTCGTTTGGCTCCGTGATGGACAACCTTAATCAAACTCTAAACCAACTTAGGGTAAGCACCGCATCGCTGCCTTCTACTATGAATAAGCTGAACAGTATAGCTACCAACCTCGATACAAAGGTAAACCAACTCGATATAAACGCACTTATGGCACAACTGAATACGACTTTGTCTAATGTAGAAAAATTTACGCAGAAACTTAACAATCAACAATCTTCTTTGGGGCTTTTACTAAACGACAGAGAGCTGTACGACAACCTCAACACGACCGTACAAAACGCTAATAATCTGATGATTGACCTAAAAGCAAATCCTAAGAGATATGTTAATGTTTCTGTATTTGGGAGTAAGAAATAGTTAAAAACTCGACGCCGTTATTTATAATGATTATAAATAAGAAAATTGTTGTTAAAAATTACTTTCCCTTACATAAGTGTATTTTGCGAAAAAAAACGATTTTTGTAAGACAATCTCTAAGGTATTAGTTTTTAAAATATTGCTTTTTATACCAAATATAAACTATTTGATTATAAAATAATAGTGGCAAACCACTGAACAGTAGCAACTTAATTATGTTAAAAAATGCTCAAAAAAAATGTCCATTTTGTGGATATTTTTTTTTTTTTCAATTTTGCAGTACAAAATTATATAGAGATACAAACTATATAAATCCCAAATAAACAGACGATTAGATAAATGTTTGAGAAGAGTATGTGTAGTGTGATAGACTTATGGAATGAGTGCTTGAGTATAATCAAAAATCGTATATCGGAGAGTGTATTTGTAACTTGGTTTAAACCGATTATACCTTTGAATTACGATAAAAAAGAGATTATATTACAAGTACCCACTATGTTTTTCTATGAGTATATCGAAGAAAAATATTCAGACTTAATTAGAGCCACATTGAATACAGTAACCGGAGAGGATACCGTATTACTTTACCGTGTGCTTATGGATAGGGATATTAACACTCCACCCGGCGATGTGCCTGCCATATCGCAAAAGCCTCAATTGCCCGCTCGGCAACAGAAAGCATTCTCGCCTTTTGAAAATACCGTTAATGTAAACTTCGATTCGCAACTCAACGAAACTTACACGTTCGATAGCTTTGTCGAAGGCAACAGCAACAAACTTGTACGTAGCGCCGGTTTGAATATCGCTCAGAATCCGGGGAAAACCGTATTTAATCCTCTTTTTATATTTGGCAATTCAGGAGTAGGAAAAACACACATATCCAACGCCATAGGTTTGGAAGCCAAACGACAAAATCCACACAAACGCATACTTTATGTATCGGCAAATCTTTTTCAGATTCAATATACTGATGCTGTAAGGACCAACAATCAGAACGATTTTCTGAACTTCTATCAAAGTCTCGATATGTTGATAATCGACGACATACACGAGTTTATGTCGAAGCCCGGCACTCAAAACACGTTTTTCAACATATTCAACCACTTACATCGTCTCGGCAAGCAGATAATATTGACCTGCGACCGACAACCATCGGATTTGAAAGGTATGGAAGAACGTCTGCTTACTCGCTTTCGTTGGGGACTCACTGCCGAAATAACAAAACCGGATACCGAACTTAGAAAGAACATATTGAGATATAAAATCAAAAATAACAATCTGCTCATATCCGAAGATGTTATTAGTTTTATTGCCGACAATGTTACAGAAAACATAAGAGATTTGGAGGGTGTATTGATTTCGCTTTTAGCACATTCTACCATAAACAACGAAGATATAAGCGTAGAATTGGCAAAAAAAATAATCAACCTAACCCCAAAAGAAAAAAAGAAAATCAATATAGAATATATATGTGATTTGGTATGCGAACATTACTCTGTTTCGCAAGACGACCTATGCTCCAAAAGTCGCAAAGCCATAGTGGCCCAACCGCGTCAGGTAGCTATGTATCTTGCCCGCAAGCACACATCGTATTCTCTCGATACAATCGCCAATACAATAGGCAATCGTACTCACGCCACAGTAATACACTCTTGTAAGCTTATCGAAAGCCTTATCAAACAAGACAAACTTTTGAGGAACGATATTCAGATGTTGGAAGAAAGAATAAAATGATATTTTTCTTGCAAAAGTGAATTATTTTATATATTTTTGCCTTAAAATTAAAAGTATAATAAGAAGAGATAAGGCACAAATATAGAATTATGATTTATAGGTTTTTATTGTTGTCAGATGAGATAGAAAATTTTGAAAGAATCATAGAAATAGATTCGGAAGCTACTTTTTTGGAGTTTCGTGAAGCCATTCTAAAATCGGTCAAATACAGCGATACCGAATTGACATCTTTCTATATTTGTTCGGACGATTGGGAGCGAGAGCAAGAGATTTTGTTTATGGAAATGGATACTGATTCGTCGGTGGATACATACCTGATGGACAATACCAAACTTGATGATTTCTTAGAAAATGAAGGAGAGCGACTTATGTTTGTATTCGATATGCTTACCGACAGAGCATTTTTCATAGAACTCAAAGAGATAATCGTAGGCAAAACCCTTGATACTCCAAAATGTGTGGTAGCTAAAGGTAATCCGCCTGTACAGTCTATACAGTTTGACGAAATCTTTGATGATGTAAAAAAAGGGAATAACTTAAATGTATTTGACGACGATTTATACGGCGATAATCTGTACAACGAAGATGAGTTTGACCCCGATGGGTTTTCGGATTTAACTTTTGATGAACGTTAAAAACAAAAAACAACTAATAATATAAAAGGCTATTATATAAACATCCGGCACTGCTTGAGATTGGAAAATTCTACAATAAATACATTAAACCGAGTAGGTTGAAGTGCTAATGGCGGGCTGCACCTGAAAAGGCATCTTTATAGACGGCAGATTACAAAGGTTCTTCAAACACTCAAATCCTGTCTTTCAGGAATTTTTCTCAACAAATAGCAGTGCTTTTTTATTTTTTTGACAAAAGCCCTTTGAGCTAAATATGCAATTGCCCATACCTCACTCTACAATAATAGAAAAGGTAATATCCTCCCCAAAAGCGTGTAAAATATTGTTTTTATTGAATTACAAGGCAATACAATAAATTTTGGTGTTTTTTCGGGAATCGTTTTGTTTCCTAATTTTCATAAAATACTTATTAAAATATTCTACATAGCATCTAATACCGCTACTGCCACCATATTTACAATACTCCGTACAGAGCTCTCCACATCCAAGATATGTACAGGTTTATTAAGTCCCATCTGAATAGGACCTATTACCTCTGCCACACCCATTTCCAACATCATTTTCTGAGTCATATTTGCAGAGTTTAGGTTGGGGAATATGAGCGTATTCACATTTTTGCCATTCAGTTTTGTGAAAGGGAATTTCTTATCACGCAATTCTCGGTTGAGAGCGAAGTTTATCTGCATTTCACCATCTACCACCATATCCGGATATTGTTCGTGTAGTCTTTTTACTACCGAATGCATTTTTGCAGGACTTCCTTCTTTATCCGCACCAAAATTGGAGTAGGATAAAAGAGCCATTACAGGCTCGTGGGCAAAGGACTTCACTGTGTCATAGGTCAGTTTTGCCACATCAAAGAGGGTTTCGGACGATGGATAACGATTAAATAAGGTATCAGCCAAGAAGAATGTACCTTTTTTAGTATTCATAATGTGCATAGCACCTATGTTATTTAACCCTTCGCGCATACCTATTACGGTTTTGGCAGCACACACAGCGTCTTCATATTTGGTAATAACACCTGTGATAAGGGCATCGGCTTCGCCTGTCTCTACCATCATCATACCAAAGTAGTTTCGCTCGTACATTTTTTCATAAGCCTCCTCGAAAGTCATACCTTCACGGCTACGTTTTTGCGACAGTAGTCGAGCATATCGGGTACGGCGTTCCTCTTCACGGTCTTGACGGAGGTTTACTATCTCAATTCCTTTTAGGTTTATGCCATTATCGGCAGCCAATTGGGCTAATTTTTCCTCTTTCCCCAATAAAACAGGCTGACAAATACCTTCGGCCAGTGCCACTTCGGCAGCTCTAAGCATATTGAGGTGCAACGATTCGGAAAAGACCACACGTTTGGGGTGTTGGCGTGCAGTATCGTAAAAATGACGGAGCATCTTGTTATCGTATCCCATTAGGCTACGAAGATAGTCGTCATATTCTTCCCAATCTTCAATCACTTTACCTGCCACACCCGACTTAATAGCTGCTTTGGCTACAGCCGGTGCCACAGAGGTAAGCAGACGCGGGTCGAGTGGTTTGGGTACGATATATTCGCGTCCGAAACTTAGTTTTTTCATACTATAAGCCGAATTAACCACATCAGGTACTGTCTTTTGGGTCAGTTCGGCAATGGCATACACGGCAGCCACTTTCATATCTTCGTTGATGCAACTTGCACGTACGTCGAGAGCCCCACGGAATATATAGGGGAAACCAAGTACGTTGTTAATCTGATTCGGATGGTCGGAACGACCTGTGGCAAAAATAATATCGGGACGAGACTCTATCGCTTTTTCGTATGATATTTCGGGGTTGGGATTTGCCAATGCAAAAACTATGGGGTTTTCGTTCATCGACCGAACCATTTCGGTCGTAAGCACATCGGCTACGGAAAGCCCCAAAAACACATCGCTTCCTGCAACAGCCTCTGCAAGAGTATAAATATCGCGGTCGGTGGCAAAAAGTTTTTTACGCTCGTTCAAATCCGTACGTTTATTGTTGATGACTCCTTTCGAATCTACCATTACTATATTTTCCAACTTGGCTCCCAACGACATATAAAGTTGTGCACACGAATTGGCGGCTGCACCTGCACCGTTGACTACTATCTTAACATCTTCGATTTTTTTGCCGATTATTTCCAACGAATTTATAAGTCCCGCAGCCGAAATAATGGCTGTCCCGTGCTGGTCGTCGTGCATAATGGGTATGTTCAACTCGGCTTTCAGTCGTTCTTCTATCTCGAAACATTCGGGTGCTTTGATATCTTCCAAATTGATACCGCCGAACGTCGGCGAGATAGCTTTTACAACCTCCACAAATTTGGTAGGGTCTTTTTCATTTACCTCAATATCAAACACATCAATACCTGCAAATATCTTGAACAACAGCCCTTTGCCCTCCATTACTGGTTTACCTGCCACAGCACCGATATCGCCGAGTCCGAGTACGGCGGTGCCATTGGAAATTACAGCTACCAGATTGCCTTTGGAAGTATATTCATAAGCTTTGAACGAATCTTTTTCTATCTCTAAACACGGCTCTGCAACACCCGGCGAATATGCAAGCGATAGGTCGCGTTGTGTGCCGGTGGGTTTGGTTGGCACTACCTCTATTTTGCCCGGTTTCCCTTTGGAGTGATAAAGCAGGGCATCTTCCTTAGTTACTTTTGACATAGTAATATATTGTAACAATAAATTGATTATTAGTTGAAAAAAAAGAGTACGAAATTACCACTTTTCTTCAAATTATGAGATAAAATAAACAATAAGCGTTAATAGACTACATCAATTAACTTTTTCGACTATTGACTGTGGATAGAACTCATACAAAATTATTGCTGTCCGATAAAAAATTGACGTTAATATGTAATATCCTAATATACACACATATATATATTTGTTATTAAAGGGGTTTATCTTGTACTTTGTCTATCGGGTTATTTAACATTTCATTGGGGCTGTCTGCCCCATACCCCGACATACTTTTCTTGTCTTGACACAAGAAAAGTATGCAAAAGAAGGTCAAGGCTGACGTTCCGAGCCGACCCACTATGTGCTTGCTCGCTAAACGAAAGAAC
>JBGXXV010000069.1:0-4845 GCA_041814825.1 Bacteroidota bacterium
GGTTACATTGCCCGTATTCCAAGAGTTCATATCTTGGTTGAATGCCTCTGCCGCACAGAACATCAAGCTCATATCGGTAACGTTACCGGTCTGCCAGTTATCTACCTTTCCGTTGAATGCCTTAGCGTCATAAAACATATGACTCATATCGGCAACACTACCTGTATTCCAATTGGTTAAATCCTGATTGAACTTGCGAGCAGCCATAAACATTTGCCTCATGGTAGTTACTCTATGAGGATTCCAACTGCCTATCGGTTGATTAAATTCGTATGCATTCTGAAACATTGACTGCATATTGGTTACATTACTTACATCCCAGTTGCCTATTTGCCCGTTAAAAGCAGTTGCTCCCTGAAACATTGACTGCATATTTTTTACATTGCCCGTATCCCAATTGTTCATATTTTGGTTGAATGCCTCTGCCGCACAGAACATCAAGCTCATATCGGTTACGTTACCGGTCTGCCAGTTATCTACCCTTCCGTTGAATGTCTTAGCGTCATAAAACATATGACTCATATCGGCAACACTACCTGTATTCCAATTGGTTAAATCCTGATTGAACTTGCGAGCAGACATGAACATTTGCCTCATGGTAGTTACTCTCTGAGGATTCCAACTGCCTATCGGTTGATTAAATTCGTATGCATTCTGAAACATTGACTGCATATTGGCGACATTACTTACATCCCAGTTGCCTATTTGCCCGTTAAAAGCAGTTGCTCCCTGAAACATTGACTGCATATTGGTAACACTTCCGGTATTCCAAGAGTTCATATCTTGGTTGAAAACTTTGGTATTACAAAACATATAAGCCATATTGGTAACTTTACCGGTATTCCAGCCATCTACTCTTCCGTTAAATGCTTGTGCATCATAAAACATTTGTTGCATGTTAGTTACATTCGCAGTATTCCAATTGTTCAAATCCTGATTGAAAACACGTGTGCCTTGAAACATACTTACCATATTCTCAATAGATGATACATCCCAAGTGTTAATCGAAGAGTTGTATTGCAACGAATGACAATCTCTAAACATATAGCTAAGGTCTTTGACCTTGCTCAAATTAGGAGCATCGGTAGCTGTTATGTCCATATTCACGGCACCGGCAAAAGCATAATGCAAAACCGACCATTTGTTGTTGCCCCACTGTTCGACCCGAATAAGTCTTTGTGCATCGTATCCTACATGACCTATCGCGGTAAGCGAACCTGTCCCTGCCACAACCTTGACACGATAGATACCGGAAGAAGGGACGGTCAATACATAGGGAGCATTTGCAGATGGTACAGAGCCGTTATTAGAGGGGTTTGATACCTCTTCCCACTCTATCGAAAAGTTGGTGCCTGTTACATTTAGAGCAATAGCGGTATTCGAGTTAGACCCCGGCTTACCCGTATCCCATACAGTTACAAATGGGGTTTGCTGCCCTTTAAGTGCTGTATTTGTGAATATTGCAAGCAATAATAATGTTGTTTGTAAAAGATTTTTCATAATAATTTTTATTTTTTAATAATTGCCGCGAAGATAATACAAATAATACATATATGTATGTAAAATAGTATTTATTTTTTCTATCAAATATAAAAAAAAATAATTACGAAAAATATAATATCAAAACATCAGCAATCGGTACTATAAATTAGCACTCGAATTTAATAAAAAAAACACATCAAACAACTGTTAATTACACATTAATGTAAATTATATAAAAATTACAAATAAATATTTTAGAATAATTTACGCAAAAATAACTAAAACATAAAAACCTTATAAACAAAACTATAACATAATATTTAAGAAAATTTAACTTCATATTTTAAAAACAAAGTATGAAAAATTCCAAAAATAATTATACCTTTGTACTCTAAAAAATATTCTAAAAAAACGCATTAAAACAACCAATCATACAATATGGACTTAACAAAATATTCCGAACAGGAAGCCAAAGAAGCAACCTTTAAATATTTCAATGGCGACGAACTTGCCACACAGGTATGGATAAACAAATACGCTCTCAAAGACTCTGTGGGCAATCTATACGAGAAATCTCCGGAAGATATGCACCGTCGTATGGCAAGAGAGATAGCCCGAATTGAGAATAAATACGAAAACCCTATGTCCGAACAAGAGATTTTCGGTCTTTTGGATAGATTCAAATACATAGTACCTCAGGGCGGACCGATGACGGGTATAGGCAACAATTTTCAGGTATCGTCCTTGTCCAACTGCTTTGTGGTGGGAATAGACGGGAGTTCGGACTCTTACGGTGCTATCATCAAAATAGACGAAGAGCAAGTACAGCTTATGAAAAGACGCGGAGGAGTAGGTCATGACCTATCGCAAATACGCCCCGAAGGCTCGCCTGTGAACAACTCGGCTCTGACCTCTACCGGTATCGTGCCTTTTATGGAACGCTATTCAAACTCCACACGCGAAGTAGCACAAGGCGGACGACGTGGTGCATTGATGTTGTCCATATCTATAAAACACCCCGACTCGGAAAAGTTTATCGATGCCAAACTCGAACAAAACAAGATTACAGCAGCCAACATATCTGTAAAAATCGACGATGAATTTATGCGCTGTGTCGAAAGTGGCGACCCATACGTACAACAATATCCTATTGATGCTCTCAATCCTACATTTTCGGTAAAGATAGATGCAAAAAAACTTTGGGGAAAAATAATTCATAATGCTTGGGCTTCGGCAGAGCCCGGCGTATTGTTTTGGGATACGATAATACGCGAATCGGTGCCCGACTGTTACGCCGACCTCGGCTACAAGACCGTTTCGACCAATCCATGCGGTGAAATCCCACTATGTCCTTACGACAGTTGCAGACTGCTTGCAATAAATCTATATTCTTATGTGGAGAATCCTTTTACGGCTATGGCTCAATTCAACTTCGAACTTTTCAGAAAACACGTTCGTTACGCCCAACGTATGATGGATGACATTATAGATTTGGAGATAGAAAAAATAGACCGTATTTTGGAAAAAATAAAATCCGACCCCGAAGATGCCATAGTAAAACGCACCGAATACGAATTGTGGGAAAAAATAAAAGATAAATGTATTAACGGACGCCGTACGGGTGTAGGTATTACGGCAGAGGGCGATATGGTGGCAGCCATGGGATTGCGATATGCCTCTGAGGAAGCAATAGATTTCGCCGAAGAAGTGCAAAAAATACTCGCAGTAGAAGCATATCGCTCTTCGGTAATTTTGGCAAAAGAGCGAGGAGCCTTCAAAGTGTTCGATATAAAACGTGAAGAAAAAAATCCTTTTATTGTACGTCTAAAAGAAGCAGACGCACAAATGTACGAGGATATGAAAAAATACGGACGTCGCAATATTGCTTGCCTTACTATTGCTCCGACAGGAACAACAAGTATCATGACACAAACCACTTCGGGTATAGAACCTGTTTTTCTATGTGTATATAATCGAAAAAGAAAGGTAAATCCGAATGACAAAAACGTAACCATAGACGAAGTGGACGCGCAAGGCGACAGTTGGGAAAGGTTTACCGTATTTCATCACAAATTTGTCGAATGGATGATGGTAAACGGATATGATACTACAAAACGCTATAACGAAAAAGAACTTAACGATTTAATAAAAAAATCTCCATACTTCGGAGCGACATCAAATGATGTGGATTGGCTAAATAAGGTACGTTTGCAGGGTAGAATCCAAAAGTGGGTAGATCACTCAATATCGGTAACGGTCAATCTCCCCGAAACCGCCACCAAAGAGCTTGTCGATAAACTATACAGAGAAGCATGGAAAGCCGGCTGCAAAGGCGTTACCATATATAGGGCAGGCTCACGAGGCAATGTGTTGGAAGATGTACAAAAAAGCAAAAAAAAGACAACCGATGCCAAACATACGGACAAAGACTTCGTATGCTTCCCAATCACAGAACGACTAAAACGCCCCAAAGTACTTGATTGTGAAATATTACGTTTCCAAAATCAAAAAGAAAAATGGATTGCTTTCGTCGGACTCAAAGACAATCGTCCTTATGAAATTTTTACGGGATTGGCAGATGACGAAGACGGAATACTTTTGCCGAAATGGTTGGAAAAAGGTAAAATCATCAAAGAAGAGTTTGAAGACGGTTCGAAAAGATATGATTTCCAATTCATTAATCGTAACGGATACAAGACTACTATTGAAGGACTTTCGTACAAATTCAACAAAGAGTTTTGGAATTATGCCAAATTACTGTCGGGAGTATTGCGTTATGGAATGCCCATCGACCAAGTTATAAAATTGGTGAACGGACTGCAATTCGACAGCGATACCATCAACACTTGGAAAGCAGGCGTAGAGAGAGCTTTGCGTAAATATCTGGAAGGTGTGGTAGAAGGCATTAAATGTCCGAATTGCGGAGAAAATACCATCGAAGCCTCAGACGGCTGTTACAAATGTACTTCGTGCGGATACAGCAAATGTAGTTAATATAATAATATTTTATCAGTGAAACCTCCCTTAAAAAGGAGGTTTTTTTTTGGTCGAACATTAGGTAGCTTAGATATTGTGCCTTTTATCTCTTTGAGATAAACCTGCATTACGTCATACTCTTAGGTTGGGGCAGACAGCCCCAATGAAACATTCCAACAGCCGTCTGTTAAGTAATTTTACTATTGCTGTCCGATAAAAGTTTTTTTAAAATTTATGGTGATAGCTTTTTGAATTTCAGTTTTTTGTTTATAAAATTTCATTGTTGTCCGATATATCAATGATAACAAAGCTCCAATCTCGTTTTCTTCTCTCTTAGGTTGGGGCTATCCGCCCCAAACCCCGACTAACTTTTTTTCTTTATAAGAA
>JBGXXV010000070.1:0-35276 GCA_041814825.1 Bacteroidota bacterium
CTACTGCTAACGCCGCTGTCTGTTTTGAGCGTTTTGTCGTTTAAACAAAAACGGTAAACGTTTCAACAACAAATAATGGCATTAGTGGTCGCAGACGGGGTGTCCCACTGTGCGAAGAGAGCGTGAAAAACGAAAGCCTGTTTGAGCGAAGCGAGTTCTTTCGTTTAGCGAGCAAGCACATAGTGGGTCGGCTCGGAACGTCAGCCTTGACCTTTTTTGTGTCAAGACAAAAAAGTAATTCGGAGACAAGGGGGCAGACAGCCCCAATGAAATGTTAAAACATTCCGATAGCCTCACGTCTTTTCTAATGCGGAATACGGAGGAAACCTCATAATACCCCGATAGACAAACACGCAAGATAAGCCCATTTCACAACAACAGCGCATATATATTTGTATGTTAGAGCATTACGAGTTAATTTTGATGTTTATCGGACAGCAATAATTTTTTTTACCTAATCCAAAACTTTCATCGGATAGCAATGATACAATTTTTTCTGCCTAAAACTTGCATTTACCAATCAAATATACGTAAGTGTTTTTTTGAAATAAGGGCGAATCAACATTCGCCCTTACCCAATTATATAAACCACACTAAATTCAAAAAGGCATAAGCCTACTCAAAACTAATCAAGTGTTTTCTTTATCTCTATCTCTTCGAAAGCTTCGATGATATCGCCAACTACAATATTATTGAAGTTTGATACATTAACACCGCACTCATAGCCCTGTTTGATTTCACGTACATCGTCTTTCTCGTGTTTGAGAGACGCTATATCGCCTGTGTGTATAACAATACCATCGTGAATAACGCGTATTTTGCTGTTTCTCTTGATAGTACCCTCTTTTACGATACAGCCTGCAATAGTACCGACTTTTGAAATATGGAAAGTGTTGCGAACTTCGAGAGTAGCCACCACCTTTTCGCTCTTTTCGGGAACAAGCATACCTTCCATTGCCGATTTTATCTCTTCGATAGCCTGATAAATGATAGAGTATATACGAATATCCACCTTTTCGGTATCTGCAAGTTGTTTTGCCGAAGTTGTAGGTCGTACTTGGAATCCTACGATAATCGCATTTGACGATATTGCCAGATTGACATCACCTTCGGTAATCTGACCGATGCCCTTGTGTATCACGTTTACCTGTATTTCGTCAGTAGAGAGTTTTATCAACGAGTCGCTCAGTGCCTCGATAGAACCGTCGACATCGCCCTTAACTATAATATTAAACTCTTGGAAATTGCCCAAAGCAATACGTCTGCCTATCTCGTCGAGCGTCAAGTGTCGCGAGGTACGCAGTTTCTGCTCTCGTTTTAGCTGGTCGCGTTGTGCAATGATTTCGCGTGCTGCCTGCTCTGTCTCCATTACGTTGAAGTTGTCGCCCGCTTGTAACTCGCCCTTCATACCAAGTACCAAAACGGGTTCGGAGGGTTTTGCCTCTTTTATTGGTTGATTGCGTTCGTTAAACATAGCACGTATTTTGCCGTAAGAGTAGCCGGCAAGGACAATATCGCCCTGCCGTAGAGTACCGTTTTGTACCAAAAGAGTGATCTCGTTACCACGCCCTTTATCTTTACGAACATCAATAACCGAGCCTACCGCCTTTCGTTTAGGATTGGCTCTTAGTTCGAGCATTTCACTCTCCAAAAGTACCTTTTCGAGTAGTTCGTTTACGCCGATACCCTTTTTGGCGGAGATATCTTGCGATTGATATTTGCCACCCCACGCCTCTACCATATAGTTCATATTGGCTAACGTGCCTTTTATCTTTTCGGGGTCTGCTCCATCTTTGTCTATTTTATTGATAGCAAACACGATAGGTACATTGGCAGAAGCAGCATGGTTGATTGCCTCTATAGTCTGAGGCATTACATCGTCGTCGGCAGCTACAATAATGATAGCTATATCCGTTACTTTGGCGCCGCGAGCACGCATAGCCGTAAAGGCTTCATGCCCCGGAGTGTCGATAAATGTTATCTGACGCCCATCTTCCAATTTTACGTTATATGCCCCTATATGCTGTGTGATACCTCCTGCCTCTCCGGCTATAACGTTGGTTTTGCGGATATAATCAAGCAACGATGTTTTACCATGGTCAACATGTCCCATGACGGTAATAATAGGAGGACGCGACACCAAATCTTCGGGAGCATCTATATCTTCGTCTTGAATGGTTTTAGCCGCCTCGGCACTTACAAAGTTGGTCTCAAACCCGAACTCATCGGCAACAATCTTGATAGATTCGGCATCAATTCTCTGATTGATGCCAACGAACATACCCAAATTCATATAAACCTTGATAACGTCATTGACCGGCACCTGCATCATAGAGGCAAGTTCGTTGGTGGTAACGAACTCCGAAAGGGTCAATACTTTGGATTGAGCCATTTCCAATTCGGCCTGACGTTCTATCTCTTGACGTATGTTTTCGCGTTTTTCTTTTCGGTAATCGGCAGATTTTTTATTAAATTTGCGTCCTTCGCGAGCAATAGCCAAAGTCTCTTTAATGCTCTGATTTACATCATCGACATCGACAATATGACGATTCGGGCGTCGCTCTTTCTTGAATGCCTTGCCAGTCTTGTTTTTATCCTCAGATATATCTACACGCTCTATCTTGATTCTATCACGTTTTTTCTTGTCTTTTTTTGTGTTAGTGTTTTTATCGCCTCTGCTTTTGTCTTTATCGTGTTCTTTGCCAAACTGTTTTTCGGGCACCAAATTAACCTTATCAACTACCTTAGGTCCTTGTAATGTAGGCACTTGGGTACGAATAAAGTTTTCTTTACTTTTATCTTCTTCTTTGAATTGCTCTGTCTTCGATTTGGTTTGAGACGAAGCTGTCGCCGCCTTTTGACTCTCTGACTTAATGCGTTTTTCGTCCTCTTTCTTTTTCTTTATAGCCTCTTTAATCTCCTTCTTACGTTCGGCTTTTGTTTTCGGATGAGGGCGTGAGTCTTTACCTACAAGTGACAAGTCGATAGTACCAAGTACTTTTGGGGCTTCGAGTTTTTTCTCCGAAAACTTAAATATCTCAGGTTCTTTATTTTGCCCGACCGTATCTTCACCATTAATAGGCAATACAGTATCCGAATGCAATACATCGGACAGCTCCGCCCGATTTTCGTCCGACGGCTCTGTTTGCTGTATCTCTATCGTAGAGGTTTGAAGTGTTTGATTAGCCAAATCCTCTTTGTTTTGCGATGGAATGTATTCTACTTTCGGTTGCTCCACTTCTATTGTTTCTTCTACAATTATCACGGATTGTTCTTCGACTTTTTGAGGGGCAGACACCTCTGTTTCTTCTGTTTCCACAGGTGTATTTTCTACAAACTCCTCTTTCTCAACAGATTTATTAGTTTTCTTTTCTGATGCTTTCTTTGTTTTGCTCTCTTCAACAGTAGAGGCTTGTGAGATATCTCCCTGCCTCGATGGCTCTATCTGTCTATCTTCAACAATCGGACTATCCGACTCTGTTGTATCTAATACCGCTATCGGTTCTTCTTGCTTTTTGACTCTTTTTTTCTCTACTTTCGGTTCGCCGACTACCTTTTCCTTTGTAGCAGACTCCGTTTTCGATTTGTCTTCGATATCAAGTGTTACGGAAGTTTCGCGTTCGAGCCTTTTCTGAATAAGTTTATCGGATTTTTCTTTCAATGTTTTATCAGAACTAAATTCTTTTAAAAGCAAATTCTCTTGATTTTCCGTAAGTTGTATGTGTGGATTTTGTTCAATCGGCTCGCCTTTTTTATTCAAAAACTCGGCAGCCGTACTAATACCAATATTTAATTTTTTTATTATTTGTCCTAATCTTGCCATAAAATTTTTTAGTTGTGATTTTTTTTAAATTAAACAAAAGAAAACTATTTGAATACTCCGTGATTTTGTGTTACATACGCTTATACTATTTTTTATCTATTAATGCAATATTAACTTTATGATATAAAATGGGTTACATCAATTTCACTCTTTATCAAACTCCGCTTTGAGTACATTGATAACATGGTCTATGGTTTCGTCTTCCAAATCGGTACGCTCAACAAGTTCTTCTCTGGTAAGACGCAATACCTGTTTTGCCGTATCGCAACCGATGTTTTTCAATATTTCGATTACCCATTCGTCTATTTCGTCGGCAAAGTCGTCGAGATATATGTCCTCTTCGTCTATCTCTACATCGCCCCTTATAATTTCGATATGATAACCTGTGAGTTGAATTGCAAGTTTTATGTTAGCCCCATTTCTACCGATTGCCGACGATATATCTTCGGGGTTGATATATACATTGGCTCTCTTGTTGTCGTTGTCGATAACAATAGAGGTAACCTTAGCAGGAGCCAAAGCTCTGGCTATATAAAGACTTGGATTGGACGTATAGTTGATAACATCAATACTCTCTTTGTTCAACTCTCTGATAATAGGCTGTATGCGATTGCCTCGAATACCTACACAAGAGCCTACCGGGTCTATTCTATCATCGTACGATTCGACGGCAATTTTAGCCTTTTCGCCCGGGATACGCACTATCTTTTTGACTGTAATCAATCCGTCTTGAATTTCGGGAACTTCTCTTTCGAGAAGTCTCTCCAAAAACAGTGGCTGTGTGCGTGAAACATAGATTTTAGGATTATTGTTGTTGTTATCTACTCTGGAAACAATGGCACGAATAATCTCTCCTTTCTTGAAAAAATCGTTCGGCAACTGTTCTGTCTTAGGTAAAAGTATCTCATTGTTGTTGTCGTCGAGTAGAAGTATCTCCTTTTTCCATACCTGATACACCTCTGCCGATATTATCTGACCGAGCAATTGAGAATATTTGGTATAAAGCGAATCTTTCTGTACATCAACTATTTTTGCAGACAAAATTTGCGACAGATTCAATACCGCACGTCTTCCGAACGAATTGATATCTACCTGTTCCTGAACCTCTTCGCCCACCTCGTAGTCATCGGCAATCTTTTTTGCCTCCGACAATGAAATTTCCAAATGAGGGTCGACCAGATTGTTATCTTCTACCACCACTCTATTTCTCCAAATCTCAAAGTCGCCTTTATCGGGGTTAAAGATAAAGTCGTAGTTTTGGTCAGAACCGTGTATATTAGAAATAACCTTTCTAAACGACTCTTCGAGAATACTCAACATCGTAGAATTGTCGATATTCTTAAATTCTTTCAATTCTGCAAATGAACTGATAATGTCCGAATGCTCTTTTTTAGCCATATTTTTTTCTATTAAAAATTTTTAATGTTGCAAATCGGATTTTAAGCATAATATTTATAATTATCAAAAATCCAATTTTGTCATTTTAACGTTGTTATATAAGAATGATATCTGTTTTTTTACTGTTTTTTTACGTTTTTGCCCCTCCAAAAGCTCTTTAACCTCAGTCTCTACAACGAATCCATCGTCGGACACCTCTATAAGAGTACCTTTTATCTTTTTACGGTCGTCTGTGAGTATCTCTACACCTCTACCTATATTTTTGATATACTGTCGCTTATCGACAAACGGATTAGTAATAGAGTATGAACCTATTTCCAAAGAGTAATCCTCTTTTTCTCTATCGAAATGTTGTTCGATATAACGGGTAAGCTCCACACAAAAATTCAAATCGACAGAAGTTTCCGAATCTATCTCTACAACAATACTATTATCGTTAGAAATAGTAATATCGACCAAAAAACAATCGGTCGTCGATAACTTTTCGTCAACTACTTGTCTAAGCAAATCTTTATCAATCATCGTATTATAAAAATTAAGGGACTTTATAATAAGTCCCTCCCAATTAATGTTTAGTCTAACGGTGCAAAGGTAATACTTTTTTCGTTAACAGCCAAATTTTTAATGTTATTTTTACGACACAAAGCACATTAATATAAACAACCTCAAATCTTTGACAACACAAAAGACCGCCTAACACACAGTTATTCTGCTATTTGCAAAAAAAATGACAACCAAGCAGCTACATATATCTGTTTATACTTCAAATTCAATATCTTTATCTACTTCGAAGTGATATGGAAGACCGCTTTTGGCAAGTTTTTCCAGAAACGGGTCGGGGTCGAACTCCTCTACATTGAACACTCCCGCACCACTCCATTTGCCGGTAAGAAACATATAGGCACCTGTCATAGCAGGGACACCTGTGGTATAACTTACTGCCTGTGTACCTGTCTCTTTGTATGCCTCTTCGTGCGAACAGTTGTTGTAGATATAAAATGTTGTGGGTTTGCCGTCTTTTATGCCTCTGATACGACATCCTATCGAGGTCTGCCCCTTGTAGTTTTCGCCCAAATCTTGCGGGTTTGGCAATACTGCCTTTAAAAACTGTATAGGCACTATCTTTTGACCGTTATAATCTATTTCGTCGATACGAGCCATACCTATATTTTGAATCACACGGAGGTGTGTCAGATACTCTTGTCCGAACGTCATCCAGAATCTGGCTCTGCGTAGTGTAGGGAAGTTTTTTACCAGACTTTCGAGCTCTTCGTGATACAAAAGATACGAGTCTTTTACTCCGATTTGAGGGTAATTCAGTCCGCGATGAACCGAAAGAGGTTCGGTAGTATGCCACTGTCCGTTCTCCCAATATTTACCCTCTTGGGTTATTTCACGAATATTGATTTCGGGGTTAAAATTGGTAGCAAATGCCTTACCGTGATTACCCGCATTACAATCGACTATATCGAGGTAGTGCATTTCATCGAAGTAGTGTTTGGCGGCATACGCCGTAAACACAGAGGTTACCCCAGGGTCGAATCCGCAACCGAGTATGGCGGTAAGCCCCGCTTGACGAAATCTGTCTTGGTAAGCCCATTGCCACGAATACTCGAAATGAGCCTCATCTTTGGGTTCATAATTGGCAGTATCCAAATAGTTTACACCGCTTTCCAAACAAGCGTCCATTATGGTCAAATCCTGATATGGAAGAGCTACATTAATAACAAGTTTAGGCTTAAATTCGTTGAATAGCTTCACCAATTCGGGTACATTATCAGCATCTACTGACGCTGTTTTTATCTGTATGCCATATCGTTTTTTTACATCTTCGGCTATTGCATCACACTTCGATTTGGTACGACTCGCAAGTAGTATCTCGGTAAACACGTCGCTGTTTTGTGCCAACTTATGTACAACTACCGTACCGACACCACCTGCTCCTATTACTATTACTTTGCTCATAAAGGGAATATATTATTGTTATATTTGTTTGTAAAAAAAATCTTATATAAGAAACACAAAAGTACAACATTTTTTTATTTAACAGAAAAAATTAGATTAATTTTGTAAAATGTCAAAACACAATCTCTATGCGTAAGTACTTGATAACACTTATATTGATTACCTCATATACTTTTACTTTCTCGCAAAACACGAGCCAAAGTATCGAGCAAATAATCGAAAACATAACCGATTATATCAGCGACGAAGAAGAGGAAGAAAATATTGACATAGACTTATTGTACGACGATTTGAACTATTTTTACGAGTCAAAAATAAATCTGAATACCGCCACAAGAGAACAACTAAAACGCCTTCAATTCCTTACGGATATACAAATCGAAAACATACTGTCGTATGTATATCTAACCAAAGGGATGAAAAGCATCTATGAGTTACAGTTGATAGATGGTATCGACTTTTTTATTCTGCAAATGCTTTTGCCCTTTGTAGATACCCAAACCAACGAAACAGAGTCCGACAAATGGATACCCAAAGATATATTCGGACGGACACGACACGAAACTTTCGCCCGTACCGATATTCCATTCGAACAGAAACGGGGCTACACCGAACAGCAATATCTGGGGTCATCACTGTATGGGCAGTTAAGATACAACTTCAAAGCGGGCAACCGAATACAAGCAGGGTTTACAGCCGAAAAAGATGCAGGCGAACAGTTTTGGGGCAACTACAACAAAGGATTTGACTCATATTCCACTTATTTACAGTTAGATAACCTATGGAAATTTAGACGTATCGTAATAGGAGATTTTAGAGCGACTTTCGGACAAGGTCTTATAATGAATGGTGCATTCAATGCGAGCAAATCGGGCTATGTACTTAAAGTAACTCCTACACAAAACGGATTAACTCGCAAAGCCTCTGCGGACGAATACAATTTCTTGAAAGGCATAGGAGCTACCATTGAACTCAAAAATCTTTCCATTACAGCCTTGTACTCGTTCCGATACTTCGATGCAACAACAGATACGAACACCAATACTATTTCGTCCATATACACCGGCGGACTTTTTAGGCGACCCAACGATTGGGATAAACGCAATGCACTAAGTATGCAGGTAGTAGCAGCAAACGTCAATTACAGGCTAAACAGCCTCAGAATAGGAGCCACCTTATATGGCAATATGCTATCTGCCCCGATAAATCCGAGCAATGAACCATACAAACTATATGCTTTCAGAGGGCAATCGCAGGCTGCCGCCTCGTTAGACTATTATTGGAATATCGACAGATTCACTATTTTCGGAGAGACCTCTCTGACAGACCGTTATGCTATTGCCACAGTAAACGGAATAAACTTTATGCCTGTATCAATAGTTAGTATGGTACTTCTACACCGATATTACAGCCCCCGTTATGATCTATTTTTTGCCAAAGCATTCGGCAAATCCTCGAAAGTAGGCAATGAAAACGGAGTATATTGGGGTGCCGAAATAAATCCAATAAAAAAATGGAAAATATCCGCATACACAGAAATGTTTACTTTTCCGTATCTAAAATACGATGCAGCTGCTCCTTCAAAAGGCTTCGATGCTTTGCTGCAAGTAGATTTTATGCCTGTTCGCAATATAAGTATGTATATACGAGGTCGCTCGAACGACAAAGAGAAAAACTTCTACGACCAGCTGTTGCCCACACGCCAAATCGCCAATTATCAAAAACATTCAATAAGATATAATGTCAACTATACAACAAACAATTTGGTCTTTCGGAGTATAGTAGAGGCAAATTTTGCTCATTCGCCAAACACGCTGGTCAGTCAGGGATTCGCTTTGGTACAAGACATAGGCTACAATACCAATTGGCACAATCTGTCTGTAAATATACACTATGTGTTTTTCGACGCCAAAGATTTCGAAAATCGTTTCTACTTCTACGAAAGAGATGTGCCATACTCGATGTTTACGCCTATGCTTTATGGCGTAGGCAACCGCTACTGTATCAATCTGAAATTTGACTTGCTAAACCGACTAACTCTTTATCTCCGCTTTGCTCAGACTATCTATGCCGACAAGAGAGACACAATATCGTCGGGATTGGAGGAGATAAAAGGCAATGTAAAAAGTGATTTGAGATTAGCTCTAAAATGGAATTTCAACTATTACAGAAAAAACTAAATTAGGATTTTAAAAAAATTATTATTACTTTTGCAACCTTATCGTTTAATAAGATTTAAATATCTCATAAATAAATTGGTATGAAAAAAATACTATTAATATCATCGTTGTTGATACTTTTGGTATCGTGCGAAAATACTACTTATGTAGAACGTGCTACGGATTTGAGCAGAAAGATAATTGATATAGAAATTCGTTCGGGAGACTGGAAGTACACAAACAATTCCAAAGACAACTTCTATTATGCGGTAGTTTCCATACCTGAGATTACAAAAGATGTTTACGACAACGGTATAGTTGCTATGTATGTGGAATATCTCTATACAGACGGCACACGGGCACTCAGCCCCCTACCAAATGTTATACACAAGGAGTATAACGACAACGGCGTATGGCAAACCTACACTCAAACCATCAATTACGAATACTCGGTAGGCGAAGTTGTAATCACTCTGACCTATTCCGACTTTGTGAAAGGACAGCCGGGAGACTACCATTTTTTGCTAAAAATGCTTTGGTAACCTTTTTTTTAAAATAATATAATTTGTAATAAACTAAAATTAATATGAGTAAATCATCAATAAAACCGGAAGGCAACAACCACAACATAATCGCTTTTGGTACCAAGATAGAGGGCAATATCACATTAGACCTTGATATAAGGATAGAAGGCGAAATAAACGGTAATATATACGGCAGCGGTAAGGTCATAATAGGCAAAACGGGTGTTATTAACGGCGATACCTCATGCCAGAATATAGATATACTCGGTAAAGTAACAGGTAATATCACTGCCAGCGACACCATCTCTCTAAAAGAGACGGCTGTAGTCAACGGCAACCTAACTACTGCGGTAATATCCATTGAGCCTAATGCACAATTCATAGGCAATTGCAAAACAACAACCATAAGAGAGTAATACGCTATGGAGGTAAAGATTGATGAGTCTTGGAAAGAGATATTGCGTGCAGAGTTCGACAAACCCTATTTCGGAGAACTTGTTACTTTTGTCAAAAATGAGTATAAGACACACAAAATATTTCCTCCTGCACAGCTGATATTCAACGCTTTCGACAGTTGTCCGTTTGACAAAGTCAAAGTGGTATTACTTGGACAAGACCCATACCACGGAGTGGGGCAAGCTCACGGGTTATGTTTCTCGGTAGCCGACAATATAGCCCTGCCTCCTTCTCTCGTAAATATATACAAAGAGATATCCGACGACTTAGGCATAATACCATTACAAAGCGGCAATCTGATACGGTGGGCAAATCAGGGAGTATTACTACTAAATGCCACTCTTACGGTAAGAGCTAATATGGCAGGTTCGCATCAAAACAAAGGTTGGGAGACATTTACAGATGCTGTGATACAAGCTATCTCTGACCAAAAAGAGGGAGTAGTATTCTTACTATGGGGCAACTATGCCAAACAAAAAGGAGCCAAGATAGACCGCACAAAGCACCTTGTACTCGAATCGGGACACCCATCGCCGATGAGTGCCAACAAAGGCTATTGGTTTGGCAACAGACATTTTAGCAAAACAAACAACTATCTTATAAACAAGGGATTGTCGCCTATTGATTGGCAGTAAAATTTTCGATAGACAAGCCGTTTTCGTCGAAGACCGCATACGAAAACTCCTCGTAAAAATCGCCGAGTATCACCACTCTACTGCCCGAAGCAATCTGCATATTCAATACAATGTGGCGGTGTCCGAATACAAAATAGTCGATAGAGTTGTTGGTAGAATATTTAGTTGCAAACTGTATGAGGGGCTCGCTATCTTCTCCTTTGTAAGGCACATACGAGTGTTTTTTTCTATTACTGTTACTCAAATTCTTTGCTACACGAATACCTATATTGGGGTGAATAAAGCCAAAACATTTTTGCATCAATCGGCTATGAAAAAGTTTTCGGGTGATGCGAAATACTCTACTCTTGTCATTTACACCGTCGCCGTGCGTAATAAAAAACTTATATCCCAAAAGTTCGAACATTTGCGGACTTTTGTAAACGGTAAGCCCTATCTCTTGTTCAAGATAACCGAAAGTCCACAAATCGTGATTGCCAATAAAAAAATGCACCCTAATACCGCTATCGGTAATCTCTGCCAATTTGCCCAAAAGACGGCTACAGCCTTTGGGAATACAACTTTTGTATTCGAACCAGAAGTCGAAGATATCACCCACCAGGAATATCTCGGTAGCATCGTGTCTTACCGTTTCAAGCCAATCCACAAGGCGTTTCTCGTGCTCTCGTCCATTGTCAACTATTTGTGTACCTATATGGGCATCTGATAAAAAGTAGTATTTAGGCATATATGTAGGAAAATGTTTTTGGTTTTAGCAAAAGTAATCTTTTTTGTCGAATACAACAAGACCAAAATAAATACAGCAAATCGAAACAACATACACTTGTATCGGACAAACCACTAAACTTCAACTACGTACAAGATACTTACCTCCTATACGTTCCGTTAAAAACACATTTTGTCTTGGTTGGTGTACGAATATCAACAATTATTTCATAAGATTTAGGTTTAATGTTATCTTCTCGCCAAGTTACATATTAACTGTTAGGCCTTTTGCATCGTATATCGAAGCCTAATTACCAAAGGCTAATAGCTAAGCTACACTCTTCGATTCCTAAATTATTTTTACTATCTTTGCAGAAAAAATTGTGATATGAAACTTGACATCAATAAAATCAGAAATGATTTCCCCATATTAGAGAAGAAAATTTTCGGCAATTCGTTGATATATTTCGACAACGCTGCCACCACACAGAAACCCAACGAGGTAATCGATATAATATCGGAACTTTATCGCACACAAAACGCCAATATTCACAGAGGTGTACATCTGATGAGCCAACAGGCTACCGAAGCTCACGAAGAGGCTCGCCGTGTGGTTGCCGACTTTATCGGAGCATCTTCAAGCGACGAAGTAATATTTACACGCGGTACTACCGAGAGTATCAACCTCGTAGCATCAACCTTCTCGCAACTGATGAAACGTGGCGACGAAATAATAATTTCGACAATGGAACACCATTCAAATATCGTTCCTTGGCAGATGGTAGCCGAGCGTTATGGCTTTGTTATCAAGGTAATACCTATAAACGACGAAGGTAATATACTCTACGACAAATACGAAAAATTATTTACCGAACGTACCGCCCTGGTATCTATTGCGCACGTTTCAAACGTTTTAGGTACTATCAACGATGTAAAAAAGATAACAGCAATAGCTCACTCTCACGGAGTACCTGTGGTTATCGACGGGGCTCAGGCAGTAGCACATCTTAGGGTCGATGTACGCAATTTGGATGTCGATTTCTACGCCTTTTCGGGACATAAGTTATATGCTCCCACAGGTATAGGCGTACTATACGGCAAACGTGAGTGGCTCGACAAACTACCGCCATATCAGGGAGGTGGCGAAATGATAGAAAAAGTTACTTTTGAAAAGACCACATACAATACTTTGCCATATAAATTCGAGGCAGGTACACCCGATTTTATCGGTTCGGTAGGCTTCGCTCAAGCGATAAAATATCTAAAAGCCAACAACTTCGATGCCCTAATCGAATACGAAGACTCGCTCTTGAAGTACGCCACCGAAAAGATGAAATCAATCGACGGACTGCATATTTACGGCACGGCAGAGAAAAAAAGCGGAGTAATATCGTTCAATGTCGATGGTGTACATCATTTCGATCTCGGAACGCTACTCGACAAGACAGGTATAGCCATACGCACAGGGCATCATTGTGCTCAACCTCTTGTGGAGCGATTGGGCGTTACAGGCACGGCGAGGGTGTCGTTTGCTTTTTACAACACTTTTGAAGAGATAGATATTTTTATAGAAAAGCTAAATAGATGTTTAAGCATTCTCAAAGGTTAATATTTGCCAAATAGATATAATGAATTTTAATATAAGAGAACAAATTTCCAAAAACGATACCGACTTGGAGAAGGCGTTGCGTCCTCTGGTATTTTCGGACTTCAACGGTCAAGACAAAATAGTAGAGAATCTTTCGGTTTTCGTAGAAGCCGCAAAGATGCGTACCGAGTCTCTTGACCATGTATTGTTGCACGGTCCTCCGGGATTGGGTAAGACTACACTATCTTTGATTATAGCCAACGAACTTGGTGTAGGCTTCAAGGTTACTTCCGGTCCGGTACTTGATAAACCCGGCGATTTGGCAGGATTGCTCACCTCGTTGGAGAAAAACGATGTGCTTTTTATCGACGAGATACATCGTCTTAGTCCTATTGTAGAGGAGTATCTGTATTCGGCAATGGAAGATTACCGTATCGACATAATGATAGACAAAGGTCCTTCGGCTCGCTCCATTCAAATCGACCTCGAACCGTTTACACTTATCGGTGCCACCACTCGTAGTGGACTGCTTACCTCACCACTAAGAGCAAGGTTCGGAATAAACTGTCATTTCGAATATTACGACGAAAGTGTTTTAAGAGGGATTGTGTTGCGTTCGGCAAAACTGCTTAATGTAAGTTGCTCCCAAGATGCTGCCCGTGAGATAGCTCTACGAAGCAGGGGGACACCGCGTGTGGCAAACGCTCTGCTTAGACGGGTACGCGATTTCGCCCAAGTAAGAGGCAATGGAAACATCGATTTGGATATAGCCAAATATTCTCTGGAAGCTCTAAACATCGACAAATACGGACTTGACGAAATAGACAATAAAATATTGCTTACCATTATCGACAAATTTCGCGGTGGTCCCGTGGGATTGAATACCATAGCCACAGCTTTGGGCGAGGATTCGGGGACTATCGAAGAGGTATATGAACCGTTTTTGATAAAAGAGGGATTTATAAAACGTACACCGCGGGGACGCGAGGTAATGCCCTTGGCATACGAGCATTTAGGCAGGCTAAGAGATGCAAATCAGGGTAGTATCTGGTAATGATATAATATTTTCATAAAAAAACAACAGCAAATACCACCTTGTGTATAGATTACACCAAAGTAAAGTATTGTTCAAAGACGCACTAAAACAATTTATTATGTTCTTACCGTATCGCACACCTATAAAAACCGAAATTGTATCCAAATTTTTTTTGTATAACTTTGTGATTACAATCTAATACCATATAGCTTTGCTTAATTGATAACAACAACAAACAAAACCACCTAAAAACCGTATTATGAATGCAATAGACCACAAAATAGAATCTTTTTTTGCCGAGTGTCAAACTGTATTCTCCGACAATCTGCCTTTGGTAAGACAATCTTTGGAGATTGCCAGAAATTCTCTTAGCCACAGACTGCGGGAGAATGGCGACCCTTTCATTTTTCATGCTATCGAAGTGGCACGAATTGCCGTTATGGAATTGGGGTTGTCTGCTACAAGTGTCATAGCGTTATTCTTGCACGAAGCAAGGGCAAATACGGAAACGCAAATAGATTTTGCTACTTTTGGTAAAGATGTGGAGCATATCGTAAAAAGTCTCGATAAAATATCGGGAATAGACATAAAAGCCACAAGTCTGCAAGCCGACAAATTCCGCAAACTGATAGTATCATATTCGAACGACCCAAGAATAACATTGATAAAACTTGCCGACCGATTGGAAATAATGCGTTCGTTATCATTCTTCTCCCCCTCAAAACAGAAACAAAAATCTGCCGAAACACGACTGCTGTATGCACCTTTGGCACATCAACTCGGACTGTATAATCTGAAAGGAGAACTTGAAAATCTTGCGTTTAAGCATTATGACAATATATCATACAGACTGGTAACCAACAAATTAAAAGCATCAACTAACGAAAGGGAAAAGTTTATCGAAAACTTCATTGCACCCATTGAACAACAACTAAAAGAACAAAATTACAAATACGAAATAAAAAGCAGAACCAAGACCGCATACTCAATATGGCGAAAAATGCAAAAACAGAATATTGATTTTGAAGATGTTTATGATGTTTTTGCTATTCGTATTATATTGGACTCTGCTCTCGAAGACGAACAGAAAGATTGTTTTTCGGTTTATTCAATAATAGACAATATATACAAAACCGACTCCGAACGGTTTAGAGAATGGATAACGCGTCCCAAAGCAACGGGTTATCAGTCGTTGCACACTACCGTACAGACCGATACCGGACGTTTTGTGGAAGTACAGATACGTACAAAACGTATGGACGAGATTGCCGAACGAGGAGCTGCTGCACATTGGAAATACAAAGGTATAGGACAAGAGCAAAGTATCGAAAAGTGGCTGAACAATGTCCGACAACTATTGGAAACTCATAAAGTCATAGAAGACATAGAGATTGCCCCCGATACAGAAAGCGAGATTTATGTATTCACACCCAAAGGCGATTTACGACAACTGCCGGTTGGTGCCACCGTTTTGGACTTTGCTTTCGATATACATACCAATATAGGATTGCGCTGTATAGGAGCTTCTATAAACGGCAAAAACGCAAGCATACGACAAACCCTTAGAACAGGCGATATTGTGGATATCAACACCTCTAATAAACAGAAACCCAAAGAGGATTGGTTAAATTTCGTAATCACATCGAAAGCAAAAGGACGAATAAAAGCAAAATTACGTGAGGATAAAACTAAGTCGATACAAAAAGGCAAAGAGCTATTGGAAAGAAAGCTAAAAAGCTGGGGGCTGATTGAATTGGACGAAGCCGTAAGTGAATTAACCAAATATTATCGACAAAAAGGAGGAAGCGAGCTATACGAACTTATAGGCGAAGAAAAAATTTCTATTGCCGAAATAAAAAATGTCGTTACTCGAATAATTCAAGAAAAAACGTCCAATACCACAGAGTACGAAAACACTTTGCAGAAACATTCATCGCCTAAGACAAAGGTAACAAATACAACATCTACCAACGATTTTATCATTATTTACGACAATACAGACCTGCAAGGAGTGGGATACTCGTTTGCCAAATGTTGCAACCCTATCAAAGGAGACGATATATTCGGATTCGTATCAATAAACAAAGGTCTAAAAATACACAGACTCACGTGCCCCAACGCCACACGACTATTACAACAATTCCCATATAGGATAATGAAGGTAAAATGGCACGAAAATGAAGATGGTAACTTTGTGGCAAAAATCAAAATAAAAGGAGATAACGAAACGGGAATGCTAAACAAAATATCGGAAATACTACAAAAACTTAATGTTGATATACGGAATATCAAAATATCCTCACATACAAATACTTTTGAGGGAGTTATCGAAATATCCGTATCAAGTACCAAGTTTCTCGATTCTATCATACACAAACTAATGCAAATACACGGTGTATATAAAGTGCAAAGAGTTAATAATTGAAATTTTGGGTAAATATATTTTAGTGTTTTTATGTCGAATGGAATTGGTAATTTTGCCATATTTTTTATAAGAACCAACTTTTATGAGTCAATACGGATTAAAAAGTCTTGCAAAAGAGACGGCTATTTACGGCGTTAGTAGCATTGTTGGTAAGTTTTTCAACTGGTTGCTTGTACCGATGTATTCCCACCTAATTACAGGTATGGAATATGGTGTTGTTTCTCAACTTTATACGTGGATTGCTCTTATTATTATCATATTGACCTACGGAATGGAGACAGGATATTTTCGATTTGCGGCAAATACTACAAAAGAAATATCAGACAAAGTCTATACCACGACAATGTCTTCAATCGCCTTCACCTCATTGGTCTTTATAGTAATATTTTGGATTTTTAATCCGCAACTATCCGCCATAATGAAACTTGCAGACTACAAAGAGTTGGTGATGCTGATGGCAATAACCGTATCAATAGACGCCTTTTCTTCCATTCCTTTTGCATATTTGAGATTCAAACAGCGTCCTATCAGATTTATGATACTTAAACTGATAATAATCTTCACAAACATCGGTTTCAATATATTTTTTCTTATCGTTTGCCCCAAGATATACCAAACCAATCCCGATATTATAGATTGGTTTTACAACCCTTCGTATAAGGTAGGATATATAGTTATTTCAAACTTTTTATCCTCTTTTATCTGTTTTTTATTCCAGATACCCGATATTTTTGTGGCAAAATGGCGGTTCGATTTTGTATTGCTCAAAAGTATGCTCAAATACTCTCTGCCCTTACTTATGTTGGGGATTGCCGGCATAATGAACCAGACTATCGACAGACTTATTTTCCCTTATATTTATCCCGGCTCTCTGAATGAGGCAAGAGCCCAACTCGGTGTTTATCAGGCGTGTTTCAAGGTAGCGATGGTAATGATGATGTTTACATACGCTTTCAGATTTGCTTACGAACCTTTTATTTTTGCCAAAAAAGAGCAAAAAGACAACAAACAGATATACTCCGCTACAATGACCTATTTCGTGATAACCTTGACTATTATATACCTCCTGCTCGTGGCATTTTTAGATGTACTCAAATTGCTACTCGGCGAAGAATTCAGGGTAGCAATAAATATTATCCCATTTGTGCTTATAACATACTCTTTCCAAGGGATATATTACAATCTCTCTCTGTGGTACAAACTTACGGACAGAACTATCTGGGGGACATATATCTCAATACTTGGTTTTGCAATAACACTCATACTCAATATATTATTTATCCCCAAATTCAGCTATTGGGCTTGTGTATTTGCCTCTCTGGTCAGTTTTACCGTTATGATGATAGTCTGTTACATATTCGGACAAAAATATTATCCTATCCGCTACAACATACGCAAAATGGGTGCTTACTTCTTCGTATCAATCGGACTTAGCCTGATAATGCTGTTGGTCGATTGGGGCAACTTCGGAGCAAACCTCGCTTGGCGTATGCTGTGGTTTATACCGTTTGTCGTATTTATAGCCCGAAAAGAATTGCCGATTAGGTATATATACGAAAGAATAAAGGAAAAAATCGGGAGAAAATAGTCTATAAAACTCTGATTATCGACAAACAAAATTAAATAATAGTCGAGTAAAGACTGCATTTCCGAATTAACGCAATTATTTATATCTTTGCAAATATCAATCATTACAACATATATATGAAAAAGACACTATCATTGACAATAATACTTATTGTATCACAATTGCTCTCCTCGCAAGATTTTAATCATGCCAAGAGTCTCCGCATAGATTTTCAGCTTACCGGCGACCATACCCATACACAGGTATTCTTCACACAAATGAAAGAAGAGCCTTTTTATGGCGGTTCTACAACCAACCACATAATGCCGCATTATGGAGATTTTCTTTTTCAGCTTGCCGACCCCAAATCGGGTGAAGTACTGTTTTCCAAAGGGTTCAACTCACTGTATGGCGAATGGATATACAGTCGCAAGCCAAACGAGAAAAAACTGTTCTATCATGCCATACAAATACCTTTTCCGACAAGGGATATGACCCTAAATATCAGTCAAAGACAAAGCGACGGTAGCTATCGTACCGTTGGTACGGAGACCGTTTCGCCCGACGATTACTTTATTAAAAAAGAGAAAGTAAAGGAGTTTCACGTCGAAAAGATTATATACAACGGTAATTCGTCAAACAAGGTAGATATAGCCGTAATAGCCGAAGGTTATACAGCCGACGAGTTAGCCGAGTTTTATGCCGATGTACGCCGATTGACCGATTATATGTTTACAATTCCGCCTTACGACAAGTATAAAAAACATTTTAATATTTATGCAATAGGTGCAATCTCTATGGAGTCGGGAACGGATATACCCGGAAAACATATTTATAAAAACACTGTCTTCAATAGCAGTTTTTATACTTTCGATATGGAACGCTACCTTACCTCCAACGATGTGGCGGCAATTGCCGATGTGGCTTCGCTTGTCCCTTACGACCAGATTTATGTACTTGCCAACACTACCAATTACGGAGGCGCCGGTTTTTACAATCACATGAATCTGGCTTCTGCCGACAATCAACTTTCGCCTGAGGTTTTTGTACATGAGTTCGGACATGGTTTTGTGGGATTGGCCGACGAGTATTATACGTCGGAGACCTCTTTTGACACTTTCTACAACCCCGATGTAGAACCGTGGGAACCCAACATTACCACATTGGTAAACTTTGACAAAAAATGGAAGTCGATGCTCGATGCCAAAACACCGATACCGACACCGCGAACCGACAAATATAAAAATATGCTTGGTGTTTTTGAGGGAGGCGGTTATTCGTCGAAAGGGGTATATAGCCCCGTTCAAGACTGCCGTATGAAGACAAATGCAGCTCCGGGATTTTGTCCTGTTTGTAGTAAGGCAATAAAAGATGCCATAGATTTTTATATTGCCCGATAATAGAGGTATTCTCGCAGATAGGCAATAGAACGGTAGTATAAAAAAACGGTGCAAACATATATATGTCTGCACCGTAATTAATATTAGATTATTCCAAAATTACTTTGCGATAGTTATCTTCAATGTGTAATAAATATATGCCGCGAGGCAAAGAAGAAACATTTATAATGGCTTGTCCCTGGTGTGTCGTTTTGGTTGTGATTACCGTATTGCCGTCCATAGTATGCAGTGATAGCAAAATATCGGCTTTTAGCCCTTCGATATTTATTGTTTCTTTTGCAGGATTCGGGAAAATGTTCACGGTATTATTGGTAATATTTTCTATATTCACGGGAGAACCCTCATAATCGACAGTATAACCGTCTTTGGTACATTTTATGTTCCAGTTTTTCTTTTTGGCTGCGGCTACTTGATTAGTATTCATCACGTTGCCTTCTTTGGCGGAATTAAGATTGATTACGACCAATTCGCCTTTGTTACTTTCTGCACTTCTATCGGGCAAATTATCTACCATTATCGACATAGCTGCCTCTTTGATTTGGTTTTTTTCGCAAATGATTTTTTTGAGAGATTGGCAACCTGATAGTTTTAGACTTGAAATCTTGTTGTCATAACAAGATAGGTCGGTAAGGTCTATACAATCTTTAAGCTCCAAAGAAGACAATTCATTGTTAGAGCAGTCAAATTGCCGGATATCACCTTCTAATGTAACTTTCTGGTCGGTTATGGTATAAACCATAAATGGGTCTTTTTTATAATCATCCGGATTGCTTACGCCACTTATTCTGACGTTACCTATGGCTATTATTCCCAAAACGATAGGCTCATTTATGGCTTTCTCGGTGGTTAGGGTAATAGATGCGATAGGGCGTGGTTCGCTTCCTTCATATACAATCCAATCACTGTTTTTTATATACATTACTTCCCAATTTTTGCTTTTTGCGGTAGCCACTTGATTTTTGTCGCAGAGATTGCGTTCGTCGGAGGCAGACTCATTTACAACATAAAGATGTCCCTTGTCTTTATTAACTCTATCGCATAAACTTTTGACAAGGTCGGTCATCTCTAATCCTCTAATCTGGTTTTCGCTGCAATATAGACTTTTGAGGTCTGTACAGTCCGAAACATTTAATACCATAAGCAAATTGTCGATACAATTTATTTCTTGCAGCATTTTGCAATTGGGCGTTGTTAATGAGATTATCTTATTGGCAGAGCAATCTAATTTCTTCAAATTGCTACAATCCGAAATATCCAAAGTCGTTATATTATTGTTTTTACAGTCGAGTTGTTCGAGTGTCTGACACTGTACGGCACTTAATCGAGTAAGACTATTGTCTGAACATTTGAGATACTTTAATTTCGTATTGTCGGATACATTGAGGTCTGTAAGCGAATTGTTTTCACATTCCAATTTTGTAATATCGCCGCTTAGAGCAATCATCGAACCTTTTAGTGTATATGAAATCTTATTGCCATTACGGTAATCGTTGGGATTTGTAACTCCGGTAATGACGACATTGCCTGTGGCCTCGATATTCAGGTCGATTGTTTCGCCCGCTTTTTTGGCAGTCGTCATAATGATAATTTCCGAGACAGAGCTTCCTTCATAATCGTACCATTTCTTGTCTTCTTTGAGATATAATACTCTCCAATTTTTGTTTTTGGCATTTACTACCTGTATCTTGTTACAGATGTTTTGTTCGTTTCCTTTTGTCGGAGCCAAGACATAAAACAAACCGCTGTTAGTCTCATTGCTCCTGTCGTGCAATGACTCTATGAGTTTGTCCATTTCCTGATCTTTGATTTGATTTAATTCACATCCCAATTTGGTTAGTTTTGTACAACCCGCGATATTAATGGAAGGGAGTAGATTGTCGTAGCAAAATATTGCTTCCAACTTTTTACAGTTAGAAGCGTTTAATGAAGAGAGTTGATTATTATTGCATTTCAACCATTCCAATTCGGGACATCCGGATACATCAAGGGAAGTAATATCGTTTCCGTGGCATTTCAATTCGTTGAGGACTACGCAATTAGACAGACTCAAAGAAGAGATTTTGTTGTCCGAACACTCTAACTTGGTTATATTGCCTTCGATAGAGATTGTTTGCTCTGTAATTGTATAGGCTACCTTAGAAGCATTACGGTAATCGTTCGGATTGCTTACTCCCGATATTTTTACATCTCCCTCGGCAGATATTATCAATGTTACTTTATCACCGACCGATTTTGAAGTTTTCAGGGTTATTGTAGATGTTTGTGCAAAAATACCATAAGGCGTCAATCCTGCAAAGAGGATAAATAGAGAGATTAACCACCCCATTAATCTCCGATTTTGTCTTGTTTTGATTAGTTGTTTCATTGTGATTTAAAATTAAAAATTTATAATAAGTTTTTTCAGTGTCCAAAGTTATAAATTTTACAAACAAATCGCAATGATTTTTTTATATTTTTATTTAAAATTAATATTTTTTCACTATTTCCTTCTTTCATAACATTTTGTATTGCCCTAATGTTTTCGTTTTGAGGATACTTGCGAATCTCCCAATAATGTTTCATAATTGAGAAAACACGATATTTATTAAAAATTTAGACATAATCTCTGCCACTATAAGACCAATTATAAAACCTACGGTAAGTCTTATTTCTTTGGCTCCGCTGGATACTTTCAGAGCGTTGTACATCAGAGCAATTACCCATATAAGTATTATAGTGGTTAGTAAAGAAAAAACAATAAACAAAGGTTGGTTTAAAATTCGGATTGGCTCTGTCGATAATTCCGACAAATCGGGAGGAGAAACAAATATGCCGAGTATGGCTATTATCAAAAAAGGAGCACGCGATAGGGTCATTGTACCTAAAATATCTATTAAACGAACCTGTTTGGCTATGACAAACCCGATAATACTCATAGTCAAAATTATAGCAAATAAGTCTATACTAATCATAATAAAAGATTCGGCAAAAGAGATTTCATGCCCCAAATGAGCGTCAATAGCCCCGTCGAATGCCAAATCTGCATATTTTGCCACAATGCCCGAAAGAGCCACAAATATCAGACCGGCTATAAACGCCTGCCAGCCGGCTATAAGCGAGAATGGATTCCATATTAAAGACCATCTATTTTTCATATTCTTCGATCCTTTCTATAATTTCGTTCAACATATTTCTTACAGTGGGGTAGCTTAGTTTGAGAGTAGTTGCCATCTCTTTCAGACTTCCGCTGTTTTTGATAAATTTTATTATAAACATTTGGTCGTTGTCAGACAAACGTGCCAATACGGGTAAGGGATAAGTGCCTATAACTTCGGTATTGCAGCTTTCGCATCTTAGCGATTTCACGTTTAGATGGGCCTTACAGCTTGGACAAGAGATAGGTAACATTTTTCTGTGTATGTTTTTACAAAAGTAATATTATTTTTAATAAAGCGAAAACAATAATTAATAAAATTCAATTTAATATTAATTTTATCTCGAAAGAATGATTTTTTTTGAGTGGAAGAGACAATAAAAATAGCCGTATGAATTTCTCATACGACTATGTGATAATAAATTTCGTTTTTTGTCAACGAATCAGTTTTATGGTAGTTTTACCTATTCTAAGTATGTAGCAACCTGTATCGTTTAGAATAAAACGAAGAGTTTCGCCCGATGTACCCGATTTTATAATTTGTCCCAATATGTTTGACAATGTATATTTTTGCCCTACGGCAAACCCTTCTACTACAAATTCATTTCCCGAACGGATAATTGTAAAGTCGTCGGTGTATATATTGTCGAGAGATGTACTTCGCTTAAAATTGTATGTGAGTAAACCGCTATGTTTCAACGTATGGACAAATGTACGATTGTCCGTATTAGTAGGTGATACAGATACTTCGTTGAAGTTTACGAAATCTACTTCATAGCCTTCATTGGGTGTTATCTTAATTGTAATATCTTTGTTTTTTTCGATTGGCGTTCCGAATGCAACGGGGACATTATCCACCCAAAGAGAAGCGACCCCAAACTCCGTATTGCCATTATCGAATATTTTTGCCGTATTGCAACCCGAACCATCGCCTTTTTTATCGACTTTCCAGATAGAAGTTGTTTGCGTTTTGTTTAATATTGAGTAGTCGTAAGTAGAGGCTCCCGTATTGTTATCCACTTGCAATATACAACCTCCGGCTATGTCGTTTATGTCTTCGGGATTTTCGCTAAGAAATACCAAAATGTCATTTATTCCGCAAGCGTCGAAATTGTTTTTGCGAATATCTAAGTAATACAGGTATTTAGCTGTACCTTTTGGCGATATTTGAAGCGAAGTCAGTTTGTTGCCCGATACTACCACTCGTCTAAGGTATTCGGTATTGAGTTTCACCTCCGACAGTCCGCAACCGGCTATATCCAGAGTACGAAGTTTGGTATTGTTTGACAAATCGAGAGGAGAGTTCAGCTTATTGTTTGAGGCAACAAGTATCTCTAATTGTTTTAGAGCCGAAATATCCAACGAAGACAGTTGATTGTCATAACAGTTTAGAACACTTAATTTTGTATTGTTTTCAACATTGAGTTGCGTTAGATTATTGTAGCCACAATACAATTCTTCCAAATCGGAACAGACGCTTATGTTCAAATCCGATATTTTATTGTCCGTAATCATCAATTCTTTAAGATTTGGTACGGCATTAAGGTCTATGCTTTCAATCTTGTTTTGCGATAGGCGTAGTCTTTCTAACTTTGTGGCATCTCCCAGAACGATGGCGGTTAAATGTGTCCCCGAAGCATCTATTAAGGTGATTTGTCCATAAAGTTTTATTTGTGCCCCCAAATCGACAGTTTCGGATACGGTAACAGGTTCCGAACTCCCTATTGTATAATCTCTCTTTATGCCATCGCCCCAATCTATCATTATAGGAGTATTTGCTCCGGAGGCTCCTAATTGCATGGTAATGGCGAGTTCTTCTATCGGGTTGCCGTCTTCGTCATCGCCCGGAGATAGTGATGTAGTGGTAAGTACGGCTAATGGTTGGGGTGCTTGCAGAGTTATTTGTTTTGTAGTAAATCCCGAACTTTTGTAATATTCGATATCGGGATATCCTGCATTAAACAAATGGCATCTTACCGCCAAATTATCACTGTTGCTCAATACGGAATGGTCGAACGTAAATACACCGTCTTTTTGTTTAATTTTGTCGTCGGGTATTTTTACCCAAGTGCCGTTCTCTTTTGTTTGCCAACTGAAAACGGTATTTTGAGGTTCGGGAGCAATACCTTTGGCCGAAACAAGATGAGACATATCTACTGTAAGCCCGGTAATACGATTGGGATTGATGATAACAGGGAACTGTTTGTTGCAAGTGAATTGTTCGAGAGAAGTTTCATTGAGGTCTGGAAGCATATCGTAGCCCAAAGCACACATTTGTATATTCACAAATTCAAGTTTTTTTAGTGCCTTAGCTCCCAGTAGTGCCTTCGGATATACTTTTGTGTTGAGCCCTGCTATTACAAGTTGTTTGAGATTCGGACATGCTCTAAGGTCTATCGTGTCCAGAGCTACTCCTTTTAGTCCTAATGTTTCGAGCCGGGTACATTTGGTAAGGTCTATGCTTTTTAGGGCTTTTTGTGAAGCCAAAGAAGGACTGCACTGGAATGTTTTCAATTTTGGCTCTGTCGGCAGATTGACCTCTGTTACATCTGCGTCATTCAATGTTATCTCTTCTATATTAGGGCATTTGGAGAAATCTACGGATTCGCTTTCGGTAAGTTTCGTAAAATCGCAATTGAATTTTAGCAGTGAAGGCGAATCGAGTGAAACGATTCCATTGATTGCCGTATTGGCTGTAAGTCGCAATATTACAATATTGTCTGCCGTAATAGTCATTGTGCGAGCCTCAGAGGAGACCGTCTGAAAAGTGTAATTGGAGGTCATTAATTCTCCGTCTTTGGTCTGTTCGAGTATGGATTGTTCGCCATTGCCATAATCCACTGTGGCTTTATCGCCGGCTTTGGAGAGACGATAAACTATTTTTATCGATTTTGACTCGGCTTTGATATTAAATTTCAGTTCGGGAGTCTGCGACTTTAACCACATACAAGATATTCCCAAACAGAATAAAACAAGAAACAATTTTTTTGTCATATATTTAATTTTTATAATTTATCAACATTAATTAAAGATATACGTTAGCGAATTGTAACTTTAAAAGATTTTTTGTCAAACATAATAAAATAAAATCCTTTGAGCAGCGGTATATATCGCTCTGTTCCCGATGTAGTTATGGAAACACATATACCGGTAGAGTCATATACATAGGCTTTTGTGTCCGCATATTTTGCATCAAACACTAAGATTAACCCTCCGTCAGTCGTATAATAATTGAAATCTTTGCCTATGGCAATATCGTCTATAAGAGTTGTATTACATCCGCTACCATCACCATTTTCGGCAGGCTTCCAACCTTTTTGCGTAGCTATATAAGTTTTGCTCGTTGCCGATTGGTTTAGTTTGTCGGGATATGTGCCTTTGTTGAATAAGGTCGTAATCAATTGGTCGGAAGCAGAGCCATTCCAAACGGGAAGAGACATATACATACTATCCAAAGCACAGGCACTCATTCCATTATCGCCACAATCAATATATACCAAATCTGTCATATCTTTTGAAAAGGTAAGATTAGATAAATTATTGTCATTCAAATATATTTTTCGTAGTTTGAGATTGTTTTTTAAATCAATTTCTGTCAATTTGTTGTTGCCTGCTGTCAAAATTTCCAAATTTGCCAAATCTTTGGTGTTGAGAGTAGTCAATTTGTTGCCCGATATGCGAAGCTCTCGAATCTCTTTTGTCGTCGTCAAGTCTATGTCTGTAATTTGGTTGTTTTGCAAATCGAGAGTTTCTAATACGGACGAATTGATAGAAATTGTTGATAGAGAAAGATTTTTGGCATCTATTTTTATTAGCTTTGTATTGGCACTGAGGTCAATTTCTTCAATTGCATTATTATAGATGACAAGAGTTTGCAGTTCGGTATTGTTTGTCAGCGAAAGGCTTTTAATATTATTGTAAGCTATGTTAAGGGTATTCAATTTCTTATTTTTCGACAAATCCAACGTTTCCAATTCGTTCATATATAAGTCTATATATGTTATTTCCGTATTATGCGAAAAATCGGCATCAGTAACGGCAAGTTCCGTTGCTATTATCTTATCTACCGCTCCTTTGATACGAATAGTATTTCCCTCTATTATACCTTCTATCGCAGACGAAAGTTCGGCAACATTGGTTACGTCATAATTTTGCCATACCCCATTGCCCCAGTCGATTTGTACTTTTTCTGTGGAGTTTGGAGATTGACGCATAAAAAGTTGCGCTGCCGTACCCTTGTTGAGGTTAGAGGTCAGAGTAATTATTGTATTGCTTATGGTTTTTAGTTGTACTTTTACCGTAGTATTGTTTTCTACTACAAGTCCCGTCCCAATCAGAGGCAACTCTACATCCTGCCCACTGCCGTTGGGAGCGGTATAAGTGATTGCTGCCACTTCATATCCGTTATTGGGAGTAACATATAAACGTACCACAGACCCGGCAGTAGCTATTTCGCCCGAATTAAAAGCATTTCCCAAAAGAGAAGCACGTATGGAGCCGTTTTCGGGTTGTTCGAAAGTTACTGTGTATTGATTGCAAACGGCTTTATCTTGAGATAGGGCAGCATCTACATCAGGTTTCCATTTTTTTGCGACAGCGTCTTGTATATTAACATTTAGCCAAGGAGTATTGGCAACCAAAAAATTGGTTACATACGATGTTTCGGCCCTTTCCGGGAGTAAAGATATTATATGTTTTAGGGCACATTCGCTTACACGTGTTTTGCGAATATCCAAAAAATCGAGTGAATTGTTTTGTGATATATCGAGCCCTGCAATGGCGGTGCTGTCGATATATAATTTTTTTAGATATATGTTTTGGGATACATCTATATCGGCAAGTTCTTCGTTGGCACCGACCGACAATTCCGTCAATCGAGCCAAGAGAGAGACATTCAGTTCTTTAATCTTATTGCCACGCACATTTAGCCGAGTCAGTTGTTTTAGTTCAGGCAGTATTAGGGTTGTGATAAGATTTTTTTGTACGGCTATCTCTACAAGATTCGGATTCTTGTCTAAAACCAAACTTGTAAGGAAATTATGTCCGAGATATACTTTTTCCAATTCGGGTACTTGCGATAAGTCAATAGACGAAAGACCGTTTTGTTCCATCGAAAGTTTGCGTAATTTCGGCATTTTAGACAAGTCGATACTTATAATTGAGTTGTTTATTAGAGATAGGGAGCTGATATTGGGTATATTTTCGCAAGAAATGGTAGTAATATCGTTGTTATCGGCAGTGATACCTTTTAACATTTGACAGTCCGAAACATAGAGACTTGTCAGCTTATTGTTCGAAATAGTAAGGTATTCAAGTTTGTCGTGTCCTCTTAGCTCGAAGGTACTGAAATTGTTTTCTCTCATATCCAAAGCAGTAAGTTCGGGGAATAGAGATACGTCAAAAGAAGAGAAAGCATTGCCTTTTGCCTCAAATATGCTTAATTTGTCTTGACCTGTCGCCTCTATACGTTCGATGGCATTTTTTGTACTTGTGGAACTCGCTACATCAATTTTTGAAAACAAGCCGATTATTGTTACATAATTACCTTTTACCTCTCCATTTATTGATATATTGTTGCTCCACGCATTGCCCTGTACGGTGGTAATAGTGCCGTCTCCCCAATCTACATCTACTTTTTTTGAGGCATCGCCGGGCGTTACCGATATCGAAAAAGACGGTGATGCGTCGGCTGTACGATAAAATTTGATTGAAGGCGTTTGTTGCCCCCACAATGACAATGTAAAGGTGAATATGACACCAATAATAAGTAAAATTCTTTTGTTCATACTTTTATTAATTTAATTTATAATGATAAATAATGATGGTAAAAGGGATAAATCTGTATTATGGCTGAATATAAAAATTGCAAGTGGCAGTAAAAGCCTCCCGATTCAATATTTTATATAAAGTTGATAATCCGACATATATTCTAATAAAAATAATTTAAAATCACATAATTTTACAAAAGTAATATTTTTTTATGATTTACGGATACTTTGTAGAAGTATAAAAAGAAAAAGGGTAGGTTCAACTACCAAATGTACAATCAAAGTTAGAAATTCAAAATAACAATAAATTTTTATTAACTTTGCAATCCGATTCAAGAATTAATCAATTCGTTATTTTTATATGAAAAAAAGTATTTACGTGTTACTTGCCGTAACAATATTCCTATTTACATATTGCGGCAAGCCTCAAAAACGCTTACCTCGTATTGCCATAGCGGGTATTGCAATAGAGTCAAGCACATTCTCACCTGCTGTTTCGGACGAGTCGGCTTTTCCGTTGCTTATAGGTGACAGTATTTTTTCTTATTATCCGTTCTTTTCGCCTGACTCCGGTGTCTTAGACAGAGCCGAATGGGTACCAACTCTTCGTTCGCATGCTATGCCCGGCGGCATAGTCAAACGCGAAGTGTACGAGAATATGGTAAAAACCACACTCGAAATGCTCAAAAAGGCTATGCCGATAGATGGTCTGTTTTTCGATATACACGGAGCTATGAGCGTTCAAGATATGGAAGACCCCGAAGGTGATTTCATTATTCGCATAAGAGAGGTAATCGGCAATGATGTACTTATATCTACATCTATGGACTTACACGGTTCTGTATCGCCACGTTTGGCACAAAATACAGACCTTATTACCTGTTACAGACTTGCTCCTCACGAAGATGCAATGGTCTCCAAAAAACGTGCCTTAACAAACCTCATCGACAGGTTGGAGAGTGGCAAAGGCAAACCTGCATACAAGGCTTGGATACCTATACCTATACTACTACCCGGCGAGAAGACAAGCACACGTATAGAGCCTGCCAAAAGCCTATATGCACAGATACCGACAGTAATAGACGGCGATAAGGTAATAGATGCATCTATTTGGATGTCATATCCGTGGGCAGACGAGCCTCGAAATCACGCTGTGGTAATGACTTATGGCGACGACAAAGAAGCTGTAAGCCGAGCTGCCGAAAAACTCGCAGAGCATTTTTGGGAAGTAAGGGAGCAGTTTGAGTTTGTCGCTCCCACGGCATACCTCTCCGAGTGTATTACAAGTGCTTTGTCGAGCAACGACAAACCTTTTATAATAAGTGATATGGGCGATAATCCCACTGCCGGAGGTGCGGGTGATGTTACTTGGACTCTTGCCGAACTTCTAAAACGTCCAGAGTTTAAGCACGCCAACGGCAAAAGTGTAATATATGCCTCTATCCCTGATGTTGCGTTTGTACGGCAAGCCGCAGAAATAGGCGTAGGAGGTACAATAGAAGGATATATGGGGGCAAAGATAGACAACAGATACGCTCCGCCGGTATATGTGAAAGGTAAAATTACCGCTATCGAAACAGACGAAAAAGACAATACCATTGTAGTCGTAAAGACAGGTAGTATTTCGATAATTGTTACGGCAAAACGCAAAGCATATCATTACGAGAGATACTTCACAGAAGTAGGATTAGACCCGAGACAGACCGATATAGTGGTTGTAAAAATAGGTTACCTTGTCCCCGAGTTGTACAATATGCGTAAAGGTTGGATGATGGCCTTAACTCCCGGAGGCGTTGACCAAGATCTGTTGCGATTGCCTTACAAACACATACAACGACCAATGTACCCCCTCGATCCCAATATGGATAAGCCCGATTTAAAGACACATTTTATTCCTTTGGCTAACGCTTATACCAGCGACAGTATAGTTAAATAGGATAAAAAAAACAAAAAAGGAACAAAAAAGGAACAAAAAAGGAACAAAAAAGGAAGCCGACTATTTTGAGTCAGCTTCTTTTTTTAGGATTCATAATCATGACACTTAATAAACCTTTGTTATAAAGCATTGTGTTTATTTATAAAAATAATGTTACCAAAGATATAAGTTTAAAACTCAAAAATATTTTTCAAATAAAAATTTATAAGCGATTGATTAAACATCAATTCATACTTAGAACGTATTAATTCGGCTTGATTTTATTTGATTATGAACGGTTCATAAATATAGGGATTATTATTTTAAAAAATATCTTCGCCCCAACTCGTCTAATACAAAGAAATCATTGTTGTCTATTAAAAGTGCAGATGGTTTATTTTTTTTGTTATCATTATATCTTGCAACGTCAATACCAATTACTCTACCTTTATAATGCGTTCGGATCTCATCTACAATTGTGTGCCCTACTATAATTTTTTGTACATTATAATATTTACAAATAGCATCAATATCAGATTGTGTAGCTTTTTTATAACTACCCCAATCTTGGAAATACCCTCTATACCAAAGAGGACTTTCCATATTTAAGTATTTATAAAGAGAATCATCTTTATTTTTATAAGAAACGGTATTAATTGCTTTGAGAATATTTTTATTAGTGGAAGCTATACTTTCTTTGTTTTTTATAAAATTAGCACTTATGCCTCCATGACAAAAAAGGATATTGTTAATAATTTCTATACTGTTTTTACTCCTAAGCCATCTTCCTAACTCAGAGTTAGTTCCATATAGTTCTTTATAAGGCATTTTTATTGCTTGCGCTAGCGCTCTATATTTAGGTTGAACATATTTTATATTTCCTTGTAGATTCATTTGTTCATGATTACCTAATATAAAATGTACTACGCCCCCTGCTTTTAATGCTTCTGTCTCCAATTTGTAACAAAACCATATTGTTGCAGTTACATCGTCTCCTCTATCAAAAAAATCTCCTAATAAAACTAAATGTCCTTTCCCAAAATCCCAATTCAAATTATCATTTATTACATTATTGCGTTTAAGAATTTGTATAAATTTATCAAAATCTCCTTCTATATCAGATATTACAAAAATTTTTTCTTCTGTTTTATATACACTCTCCGGTATTATATTATTATTAAATTCCTGTATTTTAAACGATTTGCCTGATGTTGAAGTGATTGTAAGATCAGAAATATAATCTATACTTTCATCAAAAATTCTATTTAAAGAATCAACAGAAATAATTCTTATTTTATCTTTTTGATATAAAAGATATGATTTATCAATTCCGTCAAGGTTGTATTTCAAAAACTCATTATAATATATTTTTATTTCTCCGTCTTGCTTAAACCACTCATCCAATCCTGAGAAACCATAATAAACAAACCCATTGGTTTCATTTATTCTAAGAAAACCATCGTACAAAAATTCTTTCAAAAAAATCAATACGACAACAAAAAAAATAACGCATATTGCTTTTTTTATCATTTTTTTTAAATTCATAACAACCAATCGTTTTTTAGCTCAATAATATCTTTATATCTAAAATCAAGATCATAACTGAACCCTCTTTCTAATATTTTGTTGATTTTATTATTAGATTTTATTATTAAAAAATGGTTCAAGATAACCTTAAAAGTTTTTTCTGAAATTTTTGAGCAAAATTAGGCATAAATTTTGATTTCTGCAATTGTATCTAAATTACTCATAATATGCTATATACAGTCTCATTCGTGAAGCTACGCTTTTCGCTCTGCAATATTTCTTATAGTTGTACTTTACAAGCCTATCATACCCCCTTAATTATCAGCAACAATCCCGTCCACATAATATATTTAGAACAATTTAGCCCTAAAACACACAACTAAAAAAAGCTACCCTTTTTTAGGATAGCTTTTATCTCTTTGTTGTTTTTCAACTCTCTTTTTCGACTTGCATAAATCCAAGTTCGAGAGGAGTGCTTCTGCCGAAAATTTTAACATTAACTTTCATACGGCGTTTCTCGTTACTAACCTCCTCTATAATACCCGAAAATCCACTAAACGGACCGGTTATTACCTTTACGGTCTCGCCAACCAAATATGGTACCAACAACTCCTCGGGACTCTCTTCGAGCGAATCGACTGTGCCAAGCAAACGCGTAACCTCCTGCGAGCGTAAAGGAATAGGCTGATAATTGCCGGGAGACTCTTTTACTCCCAAGAAACCCAACACGTTTGGCACATTACGCAACCAACCTGATATTTCACGTGTAAGAGCCGCCTCTATCAGTACATAACCGGGTAAAAAGGTACGCTCTTTTATTACTTTTTTGCCATTACGCACCACATATACTCTCTCGGTAGGTATCACTACCTGAGCAACATATCGAGACAAATCACCTCCTTTTTCGAGTTCTATGTCGATATATTCCTTTACCTGTTTCTCTTTGCCGCTCATCGCACGCAAAACATACCATTTCTTATTAGATTCGGACATCTATATTTTGCGTTATTTTAGACTGAATATATAAAACTCATTATTTTTTCAAAACTAAAATCCATCAACCATACTACAAGAGCAATGATAACAGATGCTACGAGTACTACTACGGCACTGCTTGTGAGTTCCTGTCTGGTAGGCCAAGATGTTTTGTGTACAAGTTCGTTGTAACAATCTTTTAAATAATTTATAAATTTCATATAAATTTATTCCTTTTTTAATTTGCACGGGAGGTAAGGCTCGAACTCACGACTTTCGGTTTTGGAGACCGACGTTCTACCAACTGAACTACTCCCGTATGTTTTTTTCAAAAAGAGTTACGATACCAAAGTTACTAATATCGCAACTCTTTTATTTCAACTTACTTATTAGTCAATAAGTTTTGTAATCTGACCCGAACCTACTGTACGTCCGCCCTCACGGATTGCAAAACGCAAACCTTCGGAGCAAGCAACAGGATAGATGAGGCTAACTTCGATTTCGAGGTTATCGCCGGGCATTACCATTTCAGTTCCTTCCGGCAGAGTGATTTCGCCTGTAACGTCCAATGTACGGATGTAGAACTGAGGACGATATTTGTTATGGAACGGAGTATGACGACCACCTTCTTCTTTCTTCAAGATATAAACCGAAGCTTTGAATTTGGTGTGAGGAGTAACCTTACCCGGGTGAGTGATAACCATACCGCGTTTGATTTCGTCTTTGTCGATACCACGGAGCAACAGACCTACGTTGTCGCCTGCTTCACCTTGGTCGAGAAGTTTACGGAACATCTCAACGCCTGTAACAACAGATTTTTTGCCTTCGGCACCCAAACCGATGATTTGTACCTCTTCACCGACTTTGATGATACCTGTTTCGATACGACCGGTTGCCACTGTACCACGACCTGTGATAGAGAATACGTCTTCAACAGGCATCAAGAAAGGTTTATCAACGGCACGAGGAGGCAATTCAATCCAATTGTCAACTGCATCCATAAGTTCCATTACTTTTTCTTCCCATTCGGGTACACCATTCAATGCACCAAGAGCAGAACCGCGTATAACAGGAGTGTTGTCTCCGTCAAATTCGTAGAACGAAAGGAGCTCACGCATTTCCATCTCTACCAAGTCAAGCATTTCAGCGTCATCAACCATATCGCATTTGTTCATAAACACAACAAGACGAGGAACGTTTACCTGACGAGCCAACAAGATGTGTTCGCGAGTTTGTGGCATAGGACCGTCTGTTGCAGCAACTACGATGATAGCACCGTCCATTTGAGCAGCACCGGTAACCATGTTCTTAACATAGTCGGCGTGACCCGGACAGTCAACGTGTGCATAGTGACGACCTGCTGTTTGGTACTCTACGTGAGAGGTGTTGATAGTAATACCTCTTTCTTTTTCTTCAGGAGCGTTGTCGATAGAATCGAACGAACGCAATTCCGAAAGACCTTTTTTGGCTAACACAGTAGTGATAGCAGCTGTTAGTGTAGTCTTACCGTGGTCAACGTGTCCGATAGTTCCAACGTTTACGTGCGGTTTCGACCTGTCAAATTTTTCTTTAGCCATAGCTTAACGTTTTTTTTATTATAATTATAATTACGATTTATGTATTGATTCCTAATTAACTTTATTAAAATTTGAGCTGTTGACGAGGATTGAACTCGTGACCTCTTCCTTACCAAGGAAGTGCTCTACCACTGAGCTACAACAGCATAAGCTCGTTTTTTATGCAAAAAACAAAAAATCCTATAAGGACTTTTTTCTAAACCGCAAAATTAGTACTTTTTTTTTATTTGACAAAATTTTATTCGTAATTTGTGTAGAAAAACATATTTTCATCTGTTATATAATCATTACTTGCAGCAATCTTTAAACCTATCGAGCATGAGATAATCCTTTTTGAACAACTTTAAAAACTCACCGGTTATATTAAGGTTACAGTGGAATATAGTACTGACCTCATTTTTACCTGTTCATATAATTCATAAGTTTCATACTTTTGTGTTATCAGATGTATGGTCAATGCTAAACTTGCCTATATTTTTTTATTGGTGTCCGATAAAAGTTTTTTAAAAAAATTTAGGGTGATAGCTTTTTGAATTTCAGTTTTTTGTTTATAAAATTTCATTACTGTACAATATATTATCAATTGTCCCAAAGCTCCAATCTCGTTTTCTTCTCTTTTAGGTTGGGGCTATCCGCCCCAAACCCCGACTAACTTTTTTTCTTTATAAGAATAAAAAGTTAGCAAAAAAAGAATTGTGGC